>CAIKLP010000035.1 GCA_903828245.1 uncultured bacterium
CCAATAGGCCAACGCAACAAGAAATATATAAAACCTGGAATTCAAAGAAATAAAAAAATGCAACAATTAGAAAATTATATTGCTGGGCAATGGGTTAAAGGTTCGGGTAAAGGAACAGATTTATTTAATGCCATCACAGGCGAAGCCATTTACCGTGCAGATGCCACAGGCCTTGATTTTGGTATGATGTTGGCGTATGGCAGAAATACAGGCGGCCCTGCATTAAGAAAATTAACTTTTCAAGAGCGAGGTCGTATGTTAAAGGCTTTGGCTTTTCATTTACTTGCCAAAAAAGAATTGTTTTACCAAGTAAGTGCGGCAACAGGTGCGACAAAAATTGATAGTTGGATTGATATTGAAGGTGGTATTGGTAATTTATTTGCTTATGCAAGTTTGAGAAAACAATTCCCCGACGAAACATTTTATGTTGATGGTGAATTAGCTAAATTATCTAAAACAGGCAGTTTTAATGGACATCACATTTGTGTACCTAAAGAAGGAGTGGCTATTCATATCAATGCATATAATTTTCCTGTTTGGGGAATGTTAGAAAAAATTGCAGTTAATCTATTGGCTGGAATGCCCGCAGTGGTTAAGCCTGCAACAGTTACTTGTTTTTTAACAGAGGTAGTAACCAAAGAAATTATCAATAGCAATATTTTACCTGAAGGTGCTTTGCAATTAATTTGTGGATCGGCGAATGGTATTTTAGATCACGTTACTTCGCAAGATGTAGTCACCTTTACGGGCTCTGCACATACTGGCGCAAAATTAAAATCTCATCCAAACATTATATCGGAGTCGGTTCCTTTTAATATGGAAGCAGATTCTTTGAATGCAGCCATCTTAGGGCCAGACGCAATACCTGGAACACCAGAATTTGATTTGTTTGTAAAAGAGGTGACCAAAGAAATTACCGTAAAAGCTGGACAAAAATGTACGGCCGTTAGAAGAATAATTGTTCCTGAAAATTTATTAGAGGATGTACAAATTGCCATTGGCAAAAGATTAGCTAGCACCACCATTGGTGATCCTGCTGTAGAAGGCGTAAGAATGGGCTCACTTGCTGGTTTAGAACAATTAAAGGAGGTAAAAGAAAAAGTAAAATTATTGCAAAGCAGTCAACAATTGGTTTACGGAAATATAGACGAAGTTACTTTGCATGGTGCAGATCAAAACAAGGGTGCATTTATGTCGCCTATTTTATTTTTAAATGATAAGCCTTTCGAAAACACAGACTGCCATAATATAGAAGCATTTGGTCCAGTTAGTACCCTTATGCCTTATCAACATTTAACAGATGCCATTGCGCTAAGTAAATTAGGCAAAGGAAGTTTAGTTTGTTCGATTGTAACCAATGATCAAAAAATTGCCAAAGAATTTGTAGTTGGAGCAGCATCGTACCACGGTCGAATTTTAGTTTTAAATAATGAATGTGCAAAAGAAAGTACAGGGCATGGTTCGCCAATGCCTTTGTTAACGCACGGTGGACCGGGCAGAGCGGGAGGTGGAGAAGAAATGGGTGGCAAACGTGGCGTTTTACATTATATGCAACGCACCGCAATTCAAGGCTCGCCAAGTATGTTAACCGCTATTACCAATCAATATCAAATAGGTGCCATTCAACAAGAAAAAGAAGTACATGTTTTTCGTAAACATTTTGAAGATATTGAAATTGGAGAAACAGTTGTTACTGCAAAACGTACGATTACAGAAGCCGATATTGTGAATTTTTCTAACGTGAGTTGGGATCATTTTTATGCACATACCGATGCAACTTCTTTAGATGGAACTATTTTTAATGGCAGAGTTGCGCATGGTTATTTTATCTTATCTGCAGCAGCTGGTTTATTTGTTGATGCCAAGAAAGGCCCAGTGCTGTTGAATTACGGACTTGATGAATGTCGATTTACTAAACCTGTTTATCCTGGAATGACAATTGGTGTGCGTTTAACAGTAAAAGAAAAAATGGATCAGGAAAAACGAGATGAACAAGATGTTGCTAAAGGAATCGTAAAGTTTTTAGTAGATGTATATGACGAAACAGGAGAGACTGTTGCCATCGCTACCATCTTAACAATGGTTAAAAAAAGAATTGATATTTAATCTAAACGGCTTTTTTAAAATTCAGTACATCATCATGTACTATTTAAAAATAAAAAAATAATTTTTAAATGTGCTAGTTTACTTTTTTAAATAAAAAAAGTTTAAAGCATATGAAAAATGACAACGTATTAGTTAGTTTTATCAACGATAATGTATTACTAACGGAAGAAGAATTAGCCTTTGTAATTAATCTATTCGAATACATTTCTTATCAAAAAGGCCAACAAATTAAGGGGATTGATGAGGTTTGCGCCTATACCTATTTGCTATTAGACGGTGTGGTTAGGCAATTCCAAATTTTCAATAATAAAGAAGTCAGCCAACAGTTTTTCTTTCCAATAGATTTTTTTTCTGAATATCAAAGTTTTACAAAACAAACAACTTCCACAAAAATTTTAGAAGCGAAGACCGATGTAAAATTGTATCAAATTTCTTATGCAAATTTACAACTCATTTACGATAGGATTCCTCGTTTCCAAAACTTAACTATTAAGATGTTAGAGGAGAATTTAAATTTTATCATGGAATTAAATTCGATGATTGTAAATGATTCGCCTGTTGAAAGATATTTGAAGTTGAAAGAAATTAGACCAGAAGTTATTCAAGAAATTCCACAATATATGATCGCTACATTTTTAGGCATGACGGCAGAAGCCTTGAGTCGCTTAAAAGGAAGATTGGCAAGGGCGCGATTTGAGCAGGATCCTAAAAAAGACCCTAAAAAGTTGCCAAATTAAATTCATTTACAAGATTTTCAGCCTTTTTTCATATTAATTTTTGCATATAACATGTTAATGTTATATATTTACTTTATAGTGCTCTGAAAGCTCTGAAATGAGCTTTTTTGTACTGTAATATAAGCCATTTTAAAACATTTTTAATTACAAATGATTAATCGAGGATTATTTATAAAAGAGATTTCTATGTTGGATTATAATAGTGGAAATCTTGCTATGAACTTTATTGCTTCTGAAATAACCAAAAATAATTTTGGAAATCAGATGGATTCTCCTTTTTCATTTGCAACTCAATTAGCTGAAAATCCGTATGTATTTTCAGAAAAAATTGAAAAAATTAAAATCATTGTAGGAAAAGAAGATAGGCCTTCGATGTTAACTATTCTTACAGATCAATCAACATTAACTATTGGAAAATTTTGGTTTAGAGACATGGAAGGTTTTACATATGAAAGTTTCGTGGATTTTATTTTAGACAAAGCAACAATAGGGAATATTGTATTCATAGATGATATAATATCCGTTTAGCCGTTATCTTCATTTTTTAAAACAGTTCAGTGCTAATTTGATAATTTTTATATTTTATATACATGGAATTGGAACAAATTAAATTATTTATCAGTTTATTTATAAGCCTAAGTCAGCAAGAATGGGATTTCCTTTCCCAAAATTTACGTGTATATCATTTAAAAAAAGGAGAAAAATTACAAGTTGCAGGAACGGTTTGCAACGAAATTGCATTCTGTAATAAAGGTGTTTTAAGAGCATATTATTTGAAAGGCACAAAACAAGTTGTGGAAGATTTCTTTACAGAGAATACTTATGTATCCGATTATAATAGTTTTTTATCTCGACAAGCGGGTATTTGGAATATAGAAGCCTTATCCGATTGCGAACTTATTTTATTGAGCTACGATGGCCTTCAAAAATGCTACGAAATTTTTCCATCATTTCAGAAATATGGTCGGATAATGGCCGAATATTTATTCATTCGATTTTACCTCAAAAGTAATTCCCTATTGATCGAATCTCCTCAACAGCGTTTTATGAATTTAGCTAAATCTAGACCAGATATTTTGCAAAGGGTTCCTCAATATATGATTGCCTCTTATTTGGGCATCACTCCAGAAGCATTGAGTAGGATTAAAAGCAAAAAAATATTAAGGCGCAGCTAGTCTTGCAAATTTTCGGTATACAGGCTATCGGCTGTATAGGAATCCATAAAGCCAAATTACTGAACAAATATATTTTTTATATATTTGATAAGATAAATTCAGCAATTAGCATTAATTATGGAAGCTTTTGTACAAACATCGATCAACGATGGCATCGCAAAAATTATTTTTTTTCACCCCCAGAGTAATTCTTTGCCAGGTGAAATTTTAAGAAAGCTTGCAGCCGAAATTTCGGCAGCGGGCCATAATCAAACGGTTAAAGTGATTGTTATTCAAAGTGAGGGTGAAAAAGCTTTTTGCGCAGGTGCAAGTTTCGATGAATTAATTTCGATTAAAGATTTAGCAACTGGAATTAATTTCTTTTCAGGTTTTGCAAGTGTAATTAATGCCATTAGAAAAGCACCTAAATTTGTAATTGCTAGAGTACAAGGCAAGGCAGTGGGAGGTGGAGTCGGTATTGCATCGGCAGCCGATTATACCCTTGCATCCACACACGCTTCAGTAAAACTTAGCGAACTAGCGGTGGGTATTGGTCCATTTGTGGTAGGGCCTGCTGTAGAAAGAAAAATTGGTTCTGCTGCTTTTTGTCAATTAGCAATTAATGCTAGTGAATGGCAAAGCGCTGATTGGGCCAGAGAAAAAGGATTGTACGCCGAAGTGCACGAAAGCACGCAAGCTTTAGATCAAGCGGTGTTGCAATTAGCAAATAAATTAGCCGCCAGTAATCCCGAAGCCATGCAATTATTAAAGCAAGTCGCTTGGGCTGGAACAGAACATTGGGATGAGCTATTAATTGAACGCGCAGCTATGAGTGGCCAATTGGTGCTTTCAGATTTTACAGTTAATGCAATTAATCAATTTAAAGCCAAATAGCTTTCTATTCAACTATCTGAAAATCAGTAATTTTATCAAATTACTTTGTTTTGCTGCAATGCCTCATTTATTGGACAAAAAGTTTAAATTTGTTGGTGAATAACCCGATTTAATTCCATGTCTCATTCCAAAAAACTTTCCTCGCTTGTTTCAGAAAAAGTATTGTTAAAGGCTTGGTCTTTGCTATGCACTGCAAAAGCCATGACGGAACTTTATGAAGCAAACAAAGAAGTAACAGCCAAATATGTACATGCAACTTCACGTGGTCACGAAGCCATTCAATTAGCTTTAGGAATTCAATTAAAACCACAAGATTATTTATCGGCCTATTACCGCGACGATGCTATTTTATTAGGCATTGGCTTGCAACCTTATGAATTAATGTTGCAACTCTTAGCCAAAAAAGACGATCCTTTTTCGGGTGGTCGAACTTACTATTGTCATCCAAGTTTGAAGCGAGAGGACATGCCAAAAATTCCGCATCAATCTTCTGCAACAGGAATGCAAGCCATACCAACTACTGGTTTAGCCATGGGTATTCAATACAAAGAAAAAACAGGTTTGGCGAATAATCAAATAACAGAAAAACCTGTGGTAGTTTGTTCTTTAGGAGATGCATGTATTACAGAAGGTGAAGTGGCAGAAGCCTTTCAAATGGCGGCTTTGAAGCAATTACCTATTTTATATTTAGTGCAAGATAACGAATGGGATATATCTGCAAGTGCAAAAGAAATTCGTGCAATGGATGCCGCAGAATATGCCAAAGGATTTAAAGGAATTGAAACAAGAAGTATAGACGGCACCGATTTTATGGCTTCGTTCGAAACGATTCAAGAAGTAATGGACATCATTAGAAAAGAACGTCGTCCTTTTTTAATTCATGCAAAAGTGCCCCTTTTAAATCACCATACTTCTGGTGTTAGAAAAGAATGGTATCGTGATGATTTAGCAGAAGCAGCATCAAGAGATCCATATCCAAAATTAAAAGCCAATTTATTGGCTCATGGAATTACTGAAAAAGTAATTTCAGAAATCGAGACAAAAGCGATAGCGCAAGTAGCAAGCGATTACGCTAAAGCCTTATTAGCAGAAGATCCTAGCCCCGAAGATTTATTTACACATGATTTTGCACCCACGCCAATAACCGAAGAAAAAGGTGCGCGCGAAGGTGCCGGAAAAGAACTCACGCTGATGGTCGATGCCGCATTATTTGCGGTAAAAGAATTAATGCAAAAGCATCCAGAATGTTTATTGTATGGTCAAGATGTAGGGGCAAGATTAGGCGGTGTGTTTAGAGAAGCGGCTACATTGGCGCAAAATTTTGGTGATGATCGGGTATTTAATACCGCTATTCAAGAAGCATTTATCATTGGCAGTACAGTGGGTATGTCGGCAGTTGGATTAAAACCAATTGTAGAAGTGCAATTCGCAGATTATATATGGCCAGGTTTAAATCAATTATTTACAGAGGTGGCAAGATCATGTTATTTATCTAACGGAAAATGGCCGGTATCTGCTATCATCCGCGTTCCCATTGGCGCTTATGGCAGTGGCGGTCCTTATCATTCAAGTTCTGTAGAGTCTGTATTAGCTAATATTAGAGGAATAAAAATTTGTTATCCGTCTACTGCTGCAGATTTAAAGGGTTTAATGAAAGCCGCTTATTACGATCCCAATCCAGTAATCATGTTAGAACACAAAGGATTGTATTGGTCAAAAATAAAAGGAACCGAAGAAGCCAAAACCATTGAGCCAGACGAAGATTATATTATCCCATTAGGTAAAGCAAGAATTGTACAAAGCGCTTCACCAAATAAAGAAATTAAAACCCTTACGATTATTACTTATGGAATGGGGGTGTATTGGGCAAGTGCAGCTGCTAAAGCATTTGCAGGTCAAATAGAAATTATCGATTTAAGAACCATTCATCCAATAGATTTCGAAACCATTCAAGCATCTGTTCAAAAACATGGTAGGTGTTTGGTATTAACAGAAGAGCCAATCAATAATTCTTTTGCGCAAGCATTGGCAGGAAGAATTTCTTCCACTTGTTTTGAATATTTAGATGCAGCGGTTGCCGTTTTAGGTTCCGAATCTTTACCTGCCATTCCTTTAAATGCGCAATTAGAATTTACTATGATGCCAAACGCAGATAAAGTGAAATCGCTTATTCAAAATATATTGGCTTATTAATGAAAACTACACTCAGTTATTTTCTTTTATTTTTTATACTTCTCACGCAGGTGGTTGCGCAAGTACCTAATTCGCAACGAAAAAAACCGGTAAAAAAAGTAAAAGTGAAAGTCGAAGTACCTGCTCCTGTTATAATAGCGCCTGCTAAAGAACCCAGTAAAGAAGAAACGCAAGCCTGGATTATTGAAAAAATACTCAAGTTTAAACCTATCATTTACATTACCGGAAATTTAGCCAATAAAAACAATTGCGAATATCCTGTTGTGGATATTGCTTTTAGTACAGAAGATCTGTTGGTATTAACATTAAAATCAGATCCTCGAGATGCCTGTTACCTAGATAATCTCAAACAAGTGACCATTGACATTACCAAAATTGATTTTAAGCGAAGTAATTCTGTTGAATCTACTCAGCGAGTATTATTATATCCAGAAAAATTGCAGATCCCTTTTGCTTTAAATTTCGCTGCTAATAATCAGTTAAATAAAATAAAGTATGTGCCATTTAATGTAATCATCGCATTTGATAAAGGTGCAACTTACGAGCCTAATTTAGCCACTCGTTTGGCGAGGGCATTGTTAAAATTACAAAGCCTTATTCCGGCACAAAGTTCGGCCAAAGAACTTTATTAATCAATCCAAGGAAATTTACGCTATCGTCGCAATTTTAGCCCTTTTTTTCTATTTAATAGCTGATTTTTTACCTAAAAAAACTATATTCGTTATTCCAAAAAAATTAAGATCATATGAAATTGAAATTTAAACATCTTTTATTGATTACTATTTGTTGCTTCCACAGTTTGTTAGTTGCGCATGCTAACGAAAAATTGTGGAACGATGCAAAGCAAAATCTTGCGGCTCCAAAATATAGCGCAGTGATGCCAGAAAAATTCAGAATGTTACAATTAGATTTTGATGGCATCAAATCATTATTAGCAAAAGCACCCATTCAAGATGGAAATATTTTTGCAAAATCAACTCAACAAGTAATTTCTTTACCCTTACCTTATGGTGGTTTTGAACATTTTTATGTTGTACAAACGCCTATGATGGAAGCCGATTTAGCGGCTAAATATCCAGAGATCAAAACATTTACTGCCATAGGAATGGAGAATCCTTCGCATGTGGCAAAGTTAGATGTAGGACCGATGGGATTCAATGCTATGGTACTTTCTACGGATGGAAGATATTTTATTGATCCTGTTTTTGTAAATAATAATGCAGAATATATTTCTTATTTCAGAAAAGATTTACCTACCTGGGCCAATACATTTAATTGTAATGTAATAGCCGATGAACAATTTGAAATAGAAAACAAAAACAGATTGGAGGCTTACCTTGCTAAAAATAATGTAGCTGTAATTACTTATAGGGTTTATCGTTTAGCATTAGCATGTACCATAGAATATGCTAAAGCTGCAACAGCTTTAGCCGCTCCGACTAAAGCACAAGTTCTAGCTAAAATGGTTACTTCCATGAACCGTGTGAATGGTGTTTATGAAACAGATGTGGCAGTGCACATGAATTTAGTAGCTAATAATGATACACTCATTTTTATTTCGGGTACAGATCCATATACCAATAGCAATGGTAGCACCATGCTTTCTGAAAACCAAAGCACGGTAACATTAAGAATTGGTTCTGCCAATTATGATATTGGACACGTATTTAGTACGGGTGGTGGAGGAATTGCTTCGTTAGGTAGTGTATGTGTAAATAATAGAAAAGCACAAGGTGTAACAGGTTCGCCTTCACCTGTTGGCGATGCTTTTGATATTGATTATGTAGCACACGAAATGGGACATCAATTTGCAGGCAATCACACCTTCAATTCAGTTACCAGTTCTTGTGGTGGTGGAAATAGAAGTTCCTCAACTGCGTTCGAACCAGGAAGTGGCACCACCATTATGGCTTATGCAGGTATTTGCGGATCAGATGATATCGCACCCAATAGCGATCCATATTTTCATGCAGGTAGCTTAGACGAAATCAATGCATTTATTTCTACTACAGCAAATGCTTGTGCGGCTAAAACAGTTACTACTAATAATCCTCCTGTTGTTAATGCAGGTGCAGATTATATTATTCCAATAAGTACTCCTTTTCAATTAAAAGGAACGGCAAGCGATCCAGATTCTGGAGATGTATTATCTTATAGTTGGGAGCAAATGGATTTAGGTCCGCAAGGTGCGCCAAATTCGGCTACCTTAAATGCGCCTTTATTTAGATTTTTCCCACCCAAAAATACTGGAACAAGAATGTTCCCGCAACTTGCCAATGTATTAGCCAATTCAACTACTTTGGGTGAAAGGCTACCATCTTATGCAAGGAGTATGAAGTTTAGGTTAACGGCAAGAGATAACAAACCTAATGCAGCTGGAACGGGTAAAGATGAAATGAATGTTACGGTATCTGCAAGTGCAGGACCTTTCGCCTTAACCTCTTCTAATACCATTGATACTTTTTTAGTGGGATCAACCGAAACCATTACTTGGAATGTAAATAACACCAATGCCGCTCCAGTAAATTGTGCATTGGTTAGAATTTCATTATCGACAGATAATGGACAAAGTTTCCTAACTATTTTAGCAGATAGTACTGCAAATGATGGATCCGAATCTATATTGGTTCCGAATAATTTAACAGCTACTGCTAGGGTAAAAATAGAAGCAATAGGAAATATATTCTTTGACATCAATAATGCGGCTATAAAAATTTTAGCACCGGTGGGTCCAAGTTTTAACTTATCTGGCTTTACTGCTAATGCAAGTGTATGTCCACCAGACTCTGTCATTTTTGGAATTACAGCTGGAAGTATTTTAGGTTTTGCAGATTCCATTAAGTTGTCTGTTACTAATTTACCTTCAGGCGCTTCTGCTGGTTTGTTCTCTAAGAATCCAATCTATCCAAATGATACCGCTTATGTAAAAATTGCAACGCTAGGTTTAACAGCAGGTGCCAAAACATTTAAAATTAATGGTGCAGGTGTTTCGGTAAATAATTCGGCAACATTTGGATTTACTGTTTTAGGAACAGTAACGGCAAGTTCTGCTATCACTTCTCCATCTCAACAGCAATTAAATGTTTTACCTAATACTACTTTTAATTGGGGAACGGTAACCGCGGCAACTGGATATCAGTTACAAGTGGCAAAGGATACTTTGTTTACGAATAAAGTAGCCGATTCCATTATAGTAGGAGCGGGTACAATTGTTTGCACCATTAATGGATTGCCTCAATTAACTAAATTATATTGCAGGGTAGCAGGTAGAAATTTATGTGGATCAGGACCCTTTTCAGAAATCATTGCCTTTACTACAAATGGAGTTCCTTCAGCGCCTACCAATTTAATCAAGGTAACAAGCACCGCTTCAAGTGCAACCATTCGTTGGACAGACAATGCTTTAAACGAATCTTCTTTTAAAGTGGAGCGTTCGGATTCTGTTAATACCAACTTTGTGCAAGTGGCTTCTTTAGCCTCTGGTGCTACACAATATATCAGTACTAATTTAGCGGCAGGTAAAACGTATTATTACCGAGTAAAAGCAGTCAACGTTGTGGGCTCTTCAAATTACTCAAACGAATTAATGATTGCTATGCCAGTTGGTATTGCTGCAGAAACAGCAGCAAACATTTTGTCGGTTTATCCAAATCCAACAAATAATAATTTTGTTGCGCAATTTAATAGTCCTTTGAAAGGAAAAATGGAGGTGCTTGTACTAGACGAATTAGGTCGTGTGGTTCATCAACAAATCATCAATAAGTCAAGCGATATAATTCAAATAAACGTTGATTTATCGACGATGAACAAAGGCGTTTATTTCTTGAAAATACAATCAGATCAAGCACAATATATTAAACGAGTATTGAAGTTCTAGGTCCAAAATCTTTTAAAAAAAGGCAGCGAATCAATTTTGCTGCCTTTTTTTATGAATAATTATTAGCATCCAAAAAAAATAGTAAATTGTAGCTGAAATATATAATTAGAATCCTATGAAATTGTTGTTGAAGAAATTAGTACTTGCTTTATTTTTAAGTAGTCCAATGGTTGCCTTTGCAATGGATTGGAAAACGGGAAACGATATTTACACTAAAAGTAATTATGCTTCGGTATTACCACTTAAATTTAGAAGTGTAACAATTAATTATAGCGAATTAAAAAATACATTAGCCTTAGCGCCTGTTGCCGATTTTTATTCTGCGGCTAAATCAAAAGGTTTGCTTATGTCTTTGCCTTTACCCGAAGGCGGTTTCGAAAAATTCAATATCATAGAAACTCCGATGATGGAAGCTGCCTTAGCCTTGAAATACCCATCTATAAAGACTTATACGGGTGTTAGTTTAGAAAACCCTAATCATGCAGTAAAAATAGATATTGGTAATTTAGGTTTTCATGCCATTATATTTTCGGACGAAGGCAGAATTTTTATTGATCCTGTGACTAGTAAAAATCAAAATAATTATTTTGTTTTTTATGCAAAAGATATGCCCTTAGATCAACAGCCTTCTTTTGAATGTGAGACGATGGCCGATGATGCATTCTTAAAAGAAAATCAAAATAGACTAGAGGAGTATTATCAAAACAGACAAGGAATTGAAATTGTTTACCGTACCTATCGCATGGCCATTGCTTGTACCATTGAATATGCCCAGGCCTCAACAGGTCTTACAAATCCAACAAAAGCCGATGTACTATCTAGAATGGTTACCACCATTAACAGAGTGAATGGTTTATATGAAAGAGAAAACGCAGTACATTTTAATATCATTGCAAAAACTGATACATTGATTTTTTTATCAGGCACCGATCCCTATACCAACGAAAGTGGTGCGACTATGTTAGGAGAAAATCAGGCAACCGTTAATGCGAGAATTGGTAATTTAAATTATGATATTGGACATGCATTTAGTACTGGTCCGGGTGGCATTGCTTCCCTAGCATCTGTATGCGTAACTAATAGAAAAGCGCAGGGTGTAACGGGTTTACCAAGTCCAATTGGCGATGTATTTGATTTAGATTTTTTGAGCCATGAATTAGGACATCAATTTTCTGCAAACCATACTTTTAATTCGGTAACTGGCGGTTGTGCTGGAAACAGAAATGGTTCTACCGCCTACGAACCAGGCGGAGGTACTACCATCATGGGTTATACTACGCAATGCGGTGCTGATCAAATTACGAATGTTCCAGATCGCTTATTCCATGCAAGTGCACTAGACGAAATGTTTGCATTTATGTATACCAGTTCTGGGAATAGCTGTCCGGTTAAAACACTCACTGGAAATTTTCAGCCTATTGTAAACGCAGGTTTAGATTATAAAATTCCACTCAATACACCATTTCAATTAACGGGTTCGGCATACGATCCAGACGGCGACTCATTACTTTATAATTGGGAAGAAATGGATTTGGGTCCCGAAGGTGGTCCGAACAATCCAGTTGGCAACGCACCCACTTTTAGGGTTTTTCCACCGGTTAAAACTACAACTAGAATTTTTCCTAGACTGAGTAATATTATTACCAATACGCAAACCAAAGGAGAAAAAATGCCTTTCTATCCTCGAAATATGCGCATGCGATTATTGGCAAGAGATAACAAGCCCATGGCCGGAGCATTTGGTTTTGATGAAATGAATATTGAAGTGGTCAGCAACGCAGGCCCCTTTGTAGTTAATAGTTTTAACTATCCAGATACGGTATTTGCAGGTAGTATGCAGGAGCTTAAATGGGATGTTGCTAATACAACGGCAAGTCCATTAAATTGTTCAAAAGTAGGTATTGCTTTTGCAACAGATAATGGCTTAACATTTCCAATTAAATTAAAAGATAGTACTGCAAATGATGGAATCGAAAACATTATTATACCTAATAGTGTCACTAATTTAGGTAGGATAAAAGTGTATGCCTTAGGCAATATTTATTTTGATATTAATAATGGGGCAATGGTTGTGGTAAACAATAATCGACCTAATTATCAATTAATTGTAAAAGCGAATAATGCTTCGTATTGTGCGGCAGATACCATTAGATTAATGGTGATTGGAAAAAGTTATAATGGTTTTAATGCTCCCATTTCTCTTACACTTAATGCATTACCAACTGGTGCTGTGGCTGGTCCATTTACTAAAAATCCAATTTTACCGGGCGATACTACTTATGTGAAAATTGCTACGCAAGGAATTACTGCAGGCGCAAAATCGCTTAAAATAAATTCACAATCCGATACCATTGCACATTTAAGCATTTTGCCATTTACCATCGCACCTAAAATTACCACTGCGTCGGCATTAATTGCCCCTGCTGCTTTTCAAGTGAATGTAATACCAAGTACCGTGTTTTCTTGGAATACGATAAATGGCGCAAAATCATATCAATTGCAAGTGGCATTAGATACCACATTTACTAATATCACTATAGATACATTGGTGATAGGTGCTATGGCTAGTACTTTTGCAGCTAAAGATTTACCGCAATACAAAAAACTTTTTTGGAGAATTAAAGCAATTAATGAATGTGGCGAAGGACCATTTTCTGCCATCGGGGTGTTTTATACCAATGGCTATCCGGCTGCTCCAACGGGCTTAAAAAAGATTTCCAATGCAGGTACAAGTTTAACCATTCGATGGAACGACAATGCTTTGAATGAATCTTCGTATAAAATAGAAAGATCAGATTCTTTGAATTTAAAGTATGTGCAAGTGGCCAGTTTGTCGGCCGATGCAAAGCAATACGTAAGTAATAATTTAGAAATTGGAAAATTATATTATTTCCGAGTAAGGTGTGCGAACGCTGTTGGATTTTCTCCCTATTCTAACGAAATAGTAGTGGGTTTAAATGTTGGAATGGATGGGCAAGTACAGCAAACGGCATTGCAGGTTTATCCTAATCCTGCGCAAGAGAACATCAATATTGCTTTATTTGCACCGTATACAGCAGCGGTAAATTTGAAAATAATTGATCAAATAGGAAGGGTTGTTTATCAATCAAGCGAACAAGGACAATTTAACAATTACTTTAAAACCATACCCATAGGGCAATTTGCCAATGGGGTTTACCAAGTAGTTTTAAAAACAAATGAAAACCAATGGGTGACAAAGTTTGTTAAATAGCAGTAAATTCTAGCTATTTTTGTAATTTCGCGGGCAATGGGAACGCCAATAAAACCTTATTATTCTGATGCTTCTAAAAAAACAGAAGTAGCCACCATGTTCAATAATATTGCCAAGACCTATGATTTTTTAAATCATTTTTTGTCTTTGGGCATCGATATACTTTGGCGAAAAAAAGCCATTGCTTGTTTAGTTAAAGATCAGCCCCAATATATTTTAGATGTAGCAACTGGAACAGGTGATTTTGCTTTCGAAGCTTTATCAAAACTACATCCAACTAAATTAATAGGTATTGATATTTCGGAAGGGATGCTCGCTATTGCACAAGAAAAAATTATCAAAAGAAAGGAAGGACACCGCATGCAAGTGCAATTAGGGGATTCCGAAAATCTTGTATTTGAAGACCATACTTTTGATGCAGTAACAGTAAGTTTTGGCGTTCGAAATTTTGAAAACTTATCTAAAGGATTAGATTCCATTTATCGTGTATTAAAACCGGGAGGTAAATTAGTCGTCTTAGAATTTTCTAATCCTACAAAATTTCCCATTAAACAATTGTATCAATTTTATTCTTTTAAGTTATTACCCATTTTTGGAAGACTTTTTTCAAACGATGCAAGAGCCTATACTTATTTACCAGAATCTGTAAAAGCATTTCCAGATGGCGCACAATTTTTAGCAGTGATGCAGCGTTCAGGTTTTGTGCAATCCGAATCAAAGTCTTTAGGCATGGGTATTTGTTCTATTTATATTGGTATTAAAAATTGAAAAAGTTACTTGTTATATCCTTATTGATGTTGAATTGCTTGCGATTACTTGCGCAAGATAATACGCCAGGTTATGATCGACAGAAATACCATTTTGGTTTTTCTATGGGTTATAATGCTTCCTCCTTAGCGATCGTTAAAAACCAAAACTTTTACCAGCCCGATTCTTTATTAGCGATTAGTCCAATATCCGGACCAGGTTTTAATTTAGGTTTAGTGGCCGATGTACTTTTATATAAACATATCAATTTAAGGTTTACCCCCAATTTATCATTTGTGGATCGCTCATTGCAATATACCTTTCAAGATGACAGAAAAAATACCATTCGTTCAATAGAGTCAACTTATGTAGAGTTTCCTTTAGATATTAAAATTAAAGCAGATCGACGCAGAAATGTGGGCTTTTATGTAATAGGAGGATTAAAATATTCTTACGATGTGATATCTAATAAAAAAGTGACTAAAGGCGAAGATCCATTCGACGAAGCAACCAGAAAAGTAAAATTACAAAGCTCGGGATTGTCCTACGAATGGGGCTTTGGCTGGGATTTATATTATCAATATTTCCGATTTACACCTGAAATAAAATTCCAACATGGAATTTCAGATTTGCTCAAAAAAGAAGATCATATTTATTCGAGACCATTAGATAAATTATTTTCGAGGGTAATTTGTGTTACACTATATTTTGAATAATATTTAAATTTGATCATGAAAAAAATTGCATTAATTACTGGCGCAACATCTGGTATAGGAAAAGCAACAGCCATACAATTTGCACAAAATAATTATCAGTTAATTTTAACGGGTAGAAGGAACGACAGATTAGTAGCCTTGAAGAATGAATTGAGTGCTAGCTATCCAACAGAAATTCTTATTTTAAATTTTGATGTACAAGATAATAATGCGGTACAAAATGCATTAGCCAATTTGCCAGCAGCATGGAAAAAGATTGACGTTTTAGTAAATAATGCCGGCTTGTCTTTGGGCTTAGATCCAATACAGAGCGCTAATCTAGCCGATTGGGAACAAATGATCGATACCAATGTGAAAGGATTATTGTATGTCAGTAAAATAGTAAGCAATTGGATGATCGAAAATAAAACAGGACACATTATTAATATTGGATCTATTGCAGGAAAAGAAACTTATGCCAATGGCAATGTATATTGTGCTACCAAACATGCAGTAGATTCTTTAAATAAAGCCATGCGTTTAGATTTACTAACAAGTGGCATTAGGGTAACAGCTATACATCCGGGTGCGGTTGAAACCGAATTTTCTGTGGTAAGATTTAAAGGCGACCAACAACGTGCAGATAAAGTATACGAAGGTTTTGAGCCACTAAGGCCATCAGATATTGCCGATGCAATTTATTATGCAAGTCAAACGCC
>CAIKLP010000036.1 GCA_903828245.1 uncultured bacterium
AAAAAATCATTTGCATTTTCGTATCCAGCATAATGGATAATAATCTTACAGTTTGGGTCATTGTTTCTAATCACCTTACTTGCGGTATCTAATATCCCCAAAAATTGTTGTTGATTATTTGTATGCGCCATTGGCCAAAGCAAGCCTGAATTTATTTCATTCCCAATTTGAATATAATCAGGATGAATGGTATTTATAATTTGCTGTGTGTATTGCGCTACGGAGTCTTTTAATGTGGCATAATTTAAATTCTGCCATGCCGCTGGAATTTGCTGTTGCCCTGGATCGGCCCACCAGTCGGAATAGTGGACTGTAATCCAAACTTTCAGGCCCATTGCTTTAATTGTTTTAGCAAATGCCGAAACCTCTTTTAGGTCGCAATGCTTACTGCTAGGAGTATGCCACAACCTTAACCTGATGGTATTGCAACCATTTCTTTTTAGAATAGAAATAGCGTCTAAATTAAGACCTTGTTCGTTGTAGAATTTACAGTTTTCGGTTGCTATTTCTGGTAAGGCAGAGCAGTCTGCTCCTTTGATAAAAAATTTACTATTGGTATTTGGCACATTTTCTTCTGTACAAGAAAACAGAAATAACAGTATTGCAACCCAAAATAATTTAGGATTCATTAATTTTTTTCAATTACAAAAGTCAAGTATTTTTTTTCTTTTAAAAATTTCTCTGGATTGATGGCTGCAAATTCTTTCTGCATTTTTTTATCAATGCCATTGCGTAAGTCATTTGTTAAAAAATATAACCATCCTTTTTTATATCTCAGTTTTTCAAATGCAAAATGCTTGAGCGGAATTAAAAACCTTTCGGCATACATATTGATCCATTTAATGGTAGGCAATGCATTTAAGGTAATGTCTTGGAAATAGCTTATTTTCCAGCCTTTTGCAGCAATCTTTTCTTTAAATGTTTCTAAAATTTGCCCCGATTTTTCGATACCAGATGTATCGTGTCTAAAATAATCGACAATAATCCATTGGCCATTAGCAGTAAGTAAATGATCAACATGTGCAATGGCAGTATCTAAGTCGATGTATTGTAAAGATTCAGAATTAATAATGGTTTCGTATTTATTTGTTGATTGAAAATCTTCAAACTTAGTATGGTAACATTTAACCCCATTATATTTTTGGTCAATGTGATTTTTCTGATTGATATTAGGGGTTAAGGCTTCTACTTTTAAATTCCCTGCCGCTAACATGCCAGATAAACCACCCATACCACATCCTACATCTAAAATTAAGCCATCTTTATTTTTAATTAAATCGATGATATTCTGTGCATATTTTATTTGTGCATCTTCAATGGCCTTGAGCGAAATATCTTCTGCAGCAATATCAACGTTTTCAAAATAACCATAGTGCAACATATCACTTTTTAACACCTTACTATATAGGTATAATTCTAAATCGTAGGTAGATTTATCGAATTTTGCATTCGCTTGGTGAAACTGATATGCTTTAATCCATTGTACTGGATTCAATAGGTTCAATAAGGACTTTTTCATTTTTTAAATTTACAACCTACAAAATAGTAATTAATTAAAAATATAACAATTAAGCGGCATTATGGCGTCTTAAAGCATGCATTCCGAATTAATTGTTCATAAAACTGAATAATTAATTGGTAGTTATCGATGCCTACTTTTTCGTTAATGCCATGGATGCCTTTTAAAGCGGTTGCATCTAATTGAACAGGTAAAAAGCGATACCTATTTTCAGAAATACCAGTATAGTGTTTTTGATCGGTTGCAGCAATCATTAATGAAGGAGCAACAATGGTATTATGAAAAACTTCTTTGATGGTTTTGCTAATGTCTTGGTAAGCTTTATTGTTAGTCGGAGAAATACTGGTTGCCGGACTAAAATCTTTACTCATGCTAATTTCGATTCGATCGTCGGCAATGGTATTTTTTAAATAGTCCCGAACAGTTTTGTCGTCATCTCCGGGCAATAGTCTAAAGTTTATAGTGGCTTTGGCAATCATTGGTATAACATTTTCTTTCATTCCGCTTTGTAAAAGCGTAGCCGCCGAAGTGCTCGTAACCAAAGCGTTTCCGGTATTGGTTGCTTGGTATTTTTGAATAATTAATTTTTCAAATAACCATTGATTGGCAAAAGCCATTTTGTTTACAAAACTTAATTCGGGCCCAATATCGTTGATAAAAAATTGTACCGGTTCCGAAATTTTAGAAGGCATTGGATTGTTTTTTAATTTCACTAATGCTTCGGAAAGTACCGCTATCGCGTTTTCTTTTTTCGGCATAGAAGAATGGCCGCCATCAACTTTAGCGGTTAGCGTAGCCGTTGCATAACCTTTTTCGGCAATACCTATTAAGGCCGCAGGTGCTTTTAATCCAGGAACAATGCCATCGGTTATCACTAAGCCTTCGTCTAAAATAAATTCGGCTTGTATGTTTCTTTCTCTTAAAATAGTAGCAATGGCTTTCGCCCCCTTATTGCCGCCTAGCTCCTCGTCGTGTCCGAAAGCCATGATGATACTGCGTTCGGGCTCGAAACCTTTATTCAATAGTTTTTCAACAGATTCTAAAATAGCAATCACCGCTACTTTATCATCTAAGCTCCCTCTGCCATGTATAAATTTTTCAGAAATAAATCCACTAAATGCAGGGTATTCCCATTGTTTAAGACTGGCTTCTTCTACCGGTACCACATCGTAATGCCCCATTAAAATAATAGGTGGAAGGCTATCAGATTTTCCTTTCCATTCAATTAATAAGCTATACTTATTTACAATTTCAAAGTTTAATTGGCTAGCAATTGTTGGATAGGTTTTTTTAACAAAATCAATAAATTGAATAAATGCTTGTGGTTTAAATTGTAAACTGTCATCGTATGAAATCGTTTCGATGCGAATGGCTTGCGCTAAATGTTCGTTTGCATTTTTATCAAATTTATTTTTAGCAATTGTTTGTACGGCTATTTGTTTTTAATAACCAGGTTTTGGTTAAAACCACTAGCAATAAAACAGCAATGGCTATTAAAAAATATTTTACGAAAGCTTTCATCAAGAATTTATTTTTTGTTAACAATAAATTTGAAATAGACGAGGTGTAATAGCATGAAAACAAACAAGGCTATCATCCAATGGGCCAGGTAATCGCCATGGTCGGTATAATAAGTAATTTCTTCGTTTAAATTAATAGCCGCTGCTAAACTGGTAGCTTCCCACCATTTACTAGCTTGTATAACATCGCCTCTTTGATCTATAAAACTGGATATACCGGTGTTGGCAGATCTGGCAATACTTCTTCTGTTTTCAATGGCCCTCAACTTTGCATATATAGCATGTTGTTTATGTCCATCGGTATTTCCCCACCAACCATCGTTGGTTATAATGGCAATAAATTGTGCCCCTTGTTTCACAAAGTTTGCGCAGTGTTCTCCGTAAACGCTTTCGTAACAAATTACGGTAGCGGCTCCAATGCCTGCGCTATTATATAAAACCGATGGTGTTTTTTGTGTACCTAAACTACCAAACGATCCGCCTAATTTTAAAGCAAAGGGCTCTAAAAATTTTAATAATTTAGGGTAGGGCATTTGCTCCACGCCGGCCACTAATTTTGATTTATGGTATTTTTGAATTGCCGAACCGTTTTCGATGAGCAATGCGGTATTGAAAATATCGTAACAACACTGCCCATTACTAAACGCTCTGGCTGTAGTTGTTTGAGCCGATGCATAAGTTAAATAGGTACTCGCACCAGTAATCAATACTGCATTTTTATAAGCACTTAAAAAATCTTTAGCTTGAATTATTTTTGGATCATTTGCTAATTGCTCTTCTGCTATTGTACTGGCTAATGCAGTTTCTGGCCAAATAATAAATTCTGTATTTTTTTTAGCGCTTGCAGCCGAAAGTTGCAAGAGTTTTTGCATTTGCTCGTTTTCGCTACTAGCCGAAAACTTTTCGTTGTATGGGTCAATATTTGGTTGTACTACTACTACATGACAAGGATTAATTTGTTCAGTGTAATTGCTATAAATAATTTTAGAAACAATAATTGGAATTATAATAAGGAGTAGTGCCGGTGCAAACACTTTTAGATTTTTGTTTTTCCATTCGACTTGCTGAAGCGCTAAATACAGCATAGCATTTACCGCAAGCACCCAAATAGAACCGCCAAAAACACCGGTGTATTCGTACCATTGCACCCAAGTGCTACTGCTTGCAAAGGCATTGCCTAGGGTAAACCAGGGCCAAGATAAATCCCAGTGCATATGAAAGTATTCCATGCTTACCCAAGCCGCAACGAAAGCAATTAATGCTGTTTTTTGACTGGTAATTTGCAGCAGTTTTTTATAAAAAATAAATGGCAGTGTCATCAAAAATGCATTTAACAAAACTGCAATAATCATTCCTACTGCAGAGGCATTCCAAATCCAATAACTACTGGCCAAATTAAAAATGGCAAAGCCCAAATAGGTGTAATAAAATAAAGCATTACCCGATTTTCTTTTCGTTTCCCTTGTTTCTTTTTGAAAGCAGGCATCAACTAAATAAAATGCGGGCACAAAAGCAATAAATATAAACGCATTGATTCCAATAGGTGGCCATGCCAAAAATAATAGTATGGCAAATAAGAAGCTGTATTTTATTTTCATTTTTATTTTCCGGCTATACAGATCACAAATTCTCCTTTTGCAATATGAGTAGTATAATATTCGATTACCTCTAAAACAGTACCTCTGGTTGTTTCTTCGTATATTTTTGTTAATTCTCTAGAAACGCTGATGATTCGATCTTCTCCAAAATAAGTTTTAAAATCGGCTAATGTTTTCATTAATCGATGGGGAGATTCGTAAATAATAAAAGTACAATTGAGTGTTGCTAATTCTTTGAATTTTGTTTGTCTTCCTTTTTTTACCGGCAAAAATCCTTCAAAACAAAATCGATCGCATGGTAAACCCGAGTTCACTAAGGCAGGCACAAAAGCAGTTGCGCCGGGTAGGGTTTCTACTTTTAAATTTTCTTTAATGCATTCGCGTACCAATAAAAATCCAGGATCAGAAATGGCAGGTGTACCCGCATCGCTTACTAATGCAATTTGCTTGCCTTCTTTCAAGAATTTGATGATTTCTGCAAGCGCATGGTGTTCGTTATGCTGATGGTGGGCAAATAATTTTTTATCAATATTTAAATGCCTCAATAATTGGCCTGCCGTTCGGGTGTCTTCGGCTAAAATATAGTCCGATTCGCTCAATACCCGAATGGCTCTTAATGTAATATCTTCTAGGTTGCCAATGGGTGTTGGCACTAAGGTTAACTTTCCTTCCATGCTTGTTGCTTGTATCAATATTTCTATCTTTGTATAAAAGATAAATAATATGTTGCAAGTTAATTATATCCGCGAAAATAGGGAAGAAGTAATTGCAGGTTTAACGAAGAAAAATTTCAAGCAATTAGCCCTAATCGATCAAATTATTCAGTTTGATGAACAAAGAAGAGCCTTGCAAGTAAGTTCGGATACGCTAGCTGCAGAAGCCAATGCCATTGCCAAACAAATCGGAGAATTGATGAAAACTGGGCAGAAAGAGGCAGCTGAAGACTTGAAACACCGTTCTGTAGCAATCAAAGACCAGAGCAAAGTGCAATTAGAAACACTTGCCAGCATCGAAACTAATATATATGAGGCATTGGTGCAATTACCCAATTTACCACATGCTTCTGTGCCGCCAGGAATTACACCCGAAGAAAACGAAGTGGTTTATACTTGGGGAGCTATTCCGGTATTACCCGAAAATGCAAAACCACATTGGGAATTAGCAGCCGATTACGATATCATCGATTTTGAATTAGGCGTAAAGATAACGGGAGCTGGATTTCCAGTATACAAAGGAAAAGGCGCAAGATTACAAAGAGCGCTCATCAATTTCTTTTTAGATGAAGCAGCTGCAGCTGGTTACAAAGAAATGCAACCACCTATTGTTGTGAATGCGGCATCTGGATTTGCAACTGGTCAATTGCCAGATAAAGAAGGGCAGATGTATTATGTAGGCATAGACGATTTGTATTTAATTCCTACAGCCGAAGTACCTTTGACAAATTTATACCGTGATGTAATTTTAAAAGAAGAAGAATTGCCTGTCATGAATACCGCATACACACCGTGTTTCAGAAGAGAAGCAGGTTCGTATGGCGCGCATGTACGAGGCTTAAATCGTTTACATCAATTTGATAAAATCGAAATCGTGCAAATTGCAAATCCTGCACATTCTTATCAAATTTTAGAAGAAATGGTAAAACATGTACAAGGTATTTTAGAAAAATTAGAATTGCCTTATCGCATTTTAAGATTATGCGGCGGCGATATGAGTTTCGCATCTGCTTTAACTTACGATTTCGAAACTTATTCTACGGCGCAAGGCAGATGGCTTGAAGTGAGCTCTACCTCTAACTTTGAGACCTTTCAATCAAACCGATTGAAATGCAGATTCAAAGGGAAAGATGGAAAAAATCAATTAGTGCATACCTTAAATGGTAGTGCTTTGGCTTTGCCTCGAATTGTAGCAACTTTATTAGAAAACAACCAAACGCCAGACGGAATTAAAATGCCAAAAGCATTAATTCCATATTTAGGTTTCGATAAAATTTAAATTGATTAAGCGTCTTTTCGGAAGAAATCATCTTCTTTCAAGAAGGTAGTTTGGAAAATTAATATGCAAATAACGCCAACGCTAATGGCTGCATCTGCAAAATTAAATACCGGTCTAAAGAAAATAAATTCTTCGTTTGCAAATAATGGAAACCAATTTGGGTAATGGCCTCGGAGTATAGGAAAATAAAACATGTCTACTACTCTTCCGTGCAACCAGTTTTCGTAGCCATATAATTTTCCGTAAAAAACAGAATCGATAATATTACCTAAAGCGCCTGCAAATACAAGGCATACACAAGTAATCAATCCAAAGTGATATTTTCTTTTAATAATTTGGTGTAAGATATACGCAATACCAAAAACAGCGATTACCCTAAATAAACTAAGCGCTAATTTTCCATAGCTACCGCCTAATTCAAATCCAAATGCCATGCCATTGTTTTCGGTGAAATGGATAATAAACCAATTACCAAAAACAGGAATTTCTTCTCCAATAAATAAAGTAGTTTTAACCCAATATTTGATCAATTGGTCGATCATTAAAACTGAAAAAATAATCAGGATGGCTTTGTGGTAATTAGTCAGTTTCATTTTTTTGATTTAAAAAATGCCTGTCTGAAACAGACAGGCATTGAATTAATAAGGTATCGTTGTAAATTAATTTTGCTTCAACTTTGCTTCCATACTTAAAGTAGTATGTGGAACGGCTCTTAATCTTTCTTTTGGAATAATTTTGCCTGTTTCTCTACAAATACCGTAAGTTTTATTTTTAATACGGATTAAAGCTGCTTCTAATTGATCGATAAATTTTCTTTGACGAACAGCCAATTGATTGACATGTTCTTTTTCTAAGGTTGCAGAACCATCTTCTAATACTTTAAAAGTACCAGCAGTATCGTCTGTTCCAT
>CAIKLP010000037.1 GCA_903828245.1 uncultured bacterium
AATAGTCCGCGTTCGCCCACTTTAGACATTACGATTAAACCCTCGGAATTAAAGGGGTTGCGGGTTTGCATGCTAATCACTCCATTAAATGCATTTGGACCAAAAAAGGCCGAACTTGCGCCTACAATGAGGTCTACTTTTTGTACATCAATTTCGGATGAACCCAAAAAATTTCCTAAAGAAAAATTGAGCCCTGGCGCTTGGTTATCTACCCCGTCTATTAATTGTAAAGACCTTACAGGCGATGTACTATTAAAACCCCTGGTGTTGATGACTTTAAAACCTATACTTGCTGCGGTTAAATCCACCCCTTTTAATTGGCCTAAGCCTTCGTAAAAATTTGCAGCCGAGGTTTGTTTAATCGAAATTAAATCCATCGACTCTACGGTAAGCGGTGCTTCTTTTTGTTTTTCGGTTAGCCTAGAAGACTGCACCAGCGCGGCTTTGCTGGTTACTACATTTTCTTCTAATAAAACATCAAAGTTGTTTTTGTTTTTGGAAACCTGCAGCTCCATGGGTTTATAACCCAAATAGGTAATCAATAAAGTTTTATTACTGCTCAGGTCTAAGTTTAACACAAATCGACCATTAAGATCGGTATTGGTTCCTTGTGCGGTTCCTTTTACAGATACCGTAGCCGAATAAATGCCTTGTCTGGTAATTTTATCTTTTACCGTGCCAGAAACTTTTTGCGTTTGTGCTTTTGCAGCATTCAAACCAAAAAACAATAAAAACACAAGGCTTGTTTTTTTTGCTTGATTAAGTACCGTTTTAACCATCGATTTTTTTTATAAAATTCAATTTACTAAAAAATTATAATAGGTGTTAAAATTGTGGCAAATGGGGGGTTTAATTACCCGCAAAAGCATTCCAGCCTTGCGCCTGAAGTGGATATACTTTTTCGTTTTTACTTACCATAATAGTTCCCGATGCCTCATCGGTCATGTGGCCAATGATGGAAAAGGAGATTTGTCCTTTTATTTTTTCGAAATCCGTTTGGCTTACTGTAAAAAGTAATTCATAGTCTTCGCCGCCATTGAGCGCGCACATGCTTGGGTCTAAATTAAAATCACGCGCTGCATTAATGGTAACCGGATCAATCGGAATTTTTTCTTCGTAAATAGTACAGCCCAGTTTTGATGATTTGCTTAAATGAATTAATTCAGATGCCAAGCCATCCGACACATCTATCATTGCGGTTGGAAGCACTTCGATTTCTGCTAGTAAATCTATCAGATCTTTTCTGGCTTCTGGCTTTAATTGTCTTTCTATAATATAATCGAAACCGGTTAGCTCTGGCTGCATTTGTGGGTTTGCCAAAAACACCTGTTTTTCTCTTTCTAAAATTTGTAAGCCCATATACGCTGCGCCCAAATCTCCCGACACACAAATTAAATCATTTATTTTAGCGGTATCTCTTTGAACAGCACTTGCACCCAGCGGTAAAATTCCAACAGCAGTAACGCTGATTACCAAGCCCTGCTTAGAGGAGGAGGTGTCGCCACCCACCAAATCAACACCATATTTATTGCAAGCCAACAACATACCCGCATATAATTCTTCTGCTGCTTCTAAAGAAAATCTGCTGGAAAAACCCATCGAAACCAACACTTGTGTTGGCTTTGCATTCATGGCATAAATATCGCTTAGGTTTACCATAATTGATTTATATCCCAAATGTTTGAGTGGTACATAAGCCAAATCAAAATGAACACCTTCTAATAATAAATCGGTACTCAATACGGTTTGTTGAGCTGCATGGTTTATAATGGCAGCATCGTCGCCCACCCCCTTTATAGTGCTGCTGTTGTGGAGCGTAATGTTTTTACAAAGGTGTTCGATTAATCCGAATTCACCCAATGAAGCAATTTCTGTACGGCCTGTATTTTCAAACATAATAAGGTATTAAAATATAGTGTCTTTTAGTTCTTGATTGTTTTTATGTGGATAGTCTGTGGTATAATGTAAGCCTCTGCTTTCCTTTCGCAAAGTAGCTGATTTTATGATAATATAGGCTACTTGTATTAAGTTTCTTAGTTCACACAAGGGCACAGATACCTTCGTTTGTTTGTAAAAACTTTCGGTTTCCTCGTAAATTAATTTCAATCGGCGCATCGCTCTTGCTAATCTAAAATCGGATCGAACGATGCCCACATAATCACTCATAATTCTTTGTACTTCTCTTAAATTATGTGTCACTAAAATATCTTCGTTTGATTGGGAGGTGCCCAAATCGTTCCAAACTGGAATATTTGTGCAATTTTCTATGGTATCAATTTCTTTTTTGGCAGATTCGATGGCTCGGTGTGCAAAAACCAAAGCTTCTAATAAAGAATTTGATGCTAAGCGATTGGCGCCGTGTAATCCAGTGGCTGCGCACTCTCCACAAGCATATAAATTTTGAATACTTGATTTACTGTTTTCGTCGACTAAAATTCCGCCACACATATAATGCGCTGCGGGCACTACGGGTATTAGGTCTGTGCTTATGTCTATGCCGATGCTTAAACACTTGGCGTAGATATTTGGAAACTCGTTTAATAGCGCCGATTTTTCTATATGACGCATATCTAAATACACGCAGTCGGCGCCAGATTTTTTCATTTCTGCATCAATCGCTCTTGCCACAATATCTCTTGGAGCCAACGAACCCCTTACATCTACTGCGCTTACAAAAGCTTCGCCCATTTTATTTTTTAAAATTCCACCATGCCCCCTTAGGGCTTCCGATATTAAAAAACTTGGGTATACGCCCGGTTCATAAAGCGCGGTTGGGTGAAATTGTATAAACTCCATGTTTCGCACTTTTCCTTTGGCGCGATAAACCATACTCAAACCGTCGCCGGTAGCAATAGTTGGGTTGGTAGTGGTACTATAGGCGTGTCCCGCACCCCCGCTGGCCATCAGTGTAATTTTAGCACTAATGGTTTCGATCTGATTGTTAATGGTATTTAGTACATATACACCAAAACAGGTTTTATCCGCATTTTTATCAACGGTTTTTCCAAGGTGATGTTCGGTGATTAATTCTAATGCAAAGTAGTGGCTATAAATCTCGATGTTCGGGTTTTGGTGTACCTTATCTAGTAATACTTGTTCTATTTCTAATCCGGTAATGTCTTTAAAGTGTAATACCCGGTGCGCAGAATGCCCGCCTTCTTTTGCTAAATGATAATCGCCAATGGCGTTCTTATCAAAATTAATTCCGTAATCTATTATTTCTTGAATACGCTCTGGTCCTTGTTTCACCACCATTTCAACAATTGATGTATCGCACAACCCATCGCCGGCAACCAGTGTATCGTTGATGTGGTTGGCATAACTATCTGCTTTATCAATTACAACAGCCACTCCGCCTTGTGCATATTTAGTATTCGATTCTTCTTCGTTCGCCTTGGTTATTATACAGACTTTTCCGTGTGCTGCTGCCTTTAATGCAAAGCTTAAACCAGCAATACCCGAACCGATGATCAAAAAATCTGTTTTCTTCATTTAACACGCTTTATTGTTTGTGCATAAGCCGCTTTTTACTGTTGATAAAATGCGTAGAACTATAGGATAAGTTTTTTATTTGGTTAAGCACTTAAAGTTATCCTCCGTTTCTCCGCAAAATAGAGCTGCTTATACACAAATTGTTCACAAATTTAACAAATGTCTTATCAACTGAATAACATTTCACAAGTATCTAACATATGTTATTTGATTGATTATTAGACTTATAACAGGGATCTCTTGTTTATAAGATGTGAACAACGCGTATAAAACTTACTATTTTTAAAAAAGAACAAAGTTATTAAGCTTATCAACGCCTTCATCATCACCATTAATTTCTTTTTAAAAAGAAAAATGATATTTTATTATACCGTTAATAATTTACAATTTTGAATATGCTTTCTGAAAATAAAATAATTAATGAATTAATTGAAAAAGGTTTTTTGGATTTTCCAATTGATCCTACATTAGATTTAATTGCGGAAATAAATAAATTAAAGAAAGAAAAGAACGCGGTTATTTTAGCTCATTATTATCAAGATGCCGACATTCAAGACATCGCAGATTATATTGGTGATAGTTTAGGTTTGTCTCAACAAGCAGAAAAAACTAAAGCGGATATAATTGTTTTTGCAGGTGTTTATTTTATGGCAGAAACAGTAAAAATTTTATCACCCAATAAAAAAGTTATTTTACCAGATTTAAAAGCAGGTTGTTCTTTAGCAGATTCTTGTAAATCCTCTGATTTTAAGTTATTTAAGGTAAAATATCCAGATCATTTAGTGATTTCTTATGTTAATTGTTCGGCAGAAATTAAAGCATTAACAGATATAGTTTGTACATCTGCTAATGCTGTTCAAATTATTAATTCTTTACCAATAGCACAGCAAATTATTTTTGCACCAGATAAAAATTTAGGCGCTTATGTAAATAAAGTAACTGGTCGTAATATGTTATTATGGAATGGTGCTTGTATGGTTCATGAAGTTTTTTCTTTAGAAAAAATTAATAAATTAAAATTAAGAAATCCTTATGCGCTATTATTAGCACATCCAGAATGCGAAGAAGTTATTTTAAATTTAGCAGATTTTATTGGCTCTACTACCGCATTATTAAATTTTACCAAAAGTTCCGAATGTACCGAATTTATTGTAGCTACAGAGTCTGGTATTCTTCATCAAATGATATTGGCTAATCCAACAAAAACTTTTATACCCGCACCACCTATTGCTAATTGTGCTTGTAATGATTGTCCGCACATGAAATTAAACACATTAGAAAAAATTTATAATTGTTTAAAATACGAATTACCAGAAATTAATTTGGCGGACGATTTAATAGCAAACGCTAAAAAACCAATCGTTGAAATGTTACGTTTATCTAAAGATTTAGGTTTATAAATTATGCCAATTATTAAATCAGTTAAAGGAATTAGCCCAATTATTGATGCATCTGTTTTTATTGCAGATAACGCCACCATTGTTGGCCAGGTTAGTATTGGGGCCGGAAGTAGTGTGTGGTTTAATGCCATTATTAGGGGCGACGTAAACACCATTTCTATTGGAGAAAGAACCAATATACAAGATGCAGCTATGATACATTGTACTTATCAAAAAGCATGTACAATTATTGGCAATGATGTGTCTATTGGTCATTTAGCGATTGTTCACGGTTGTACCATAAAAGACCACGTATTAATTGGTATGCGCGCTTTAGTGATGGATGGCGCAGTAGTAGAACCTTATTGTATTATTGCAGCAGGCGCTTTGGTATTAGAAAATACGATTTGCGAAAGTGGATATATTTATGCGGGTTCTCCGGCTAAAAAGATTAAAGAAATTTCGGAAGAACAAAGAAATTTATTAGACAAACTTCCTCAGAATTACCAATTATACACTACTTGGTTTTAAGGTTAATTTCTAAATCCCAATTTGCCCTAACCTTAATGCCTGCAGGATAATAGCTTACTTTTTCTGCTTGCCTTTTCAATAGGTAACTTCCTGTATCCCAAGCATTATTGTTGTTTTCATCGCTGATCATACGCAGTCTATATTCAGCTGGATTTAACAATTTGATATTTATTTTTTCTGCTTTACTAATCAGCCTATATACCACCCTCTCTCCAATCAAAAGTTCATATATAACATGATTTGTACTAGCATTCGTATTAATTATTAGGTTTCCAAAGTTTTCTTCGTTGTAAGATTTTACTTGGTATTTTAAAGCGCGGTTATGTTCTAGGTTGCTATTTTGTAATACACTATCTGCAATAATCAATTCGTATTTTTTATTAATTTCCAATGGATACTGAATAATTATTTCTTTGCTATTATCACTCAGTTTTGTGTTCAATTTAATATACTTTAAGCTATCCGTTTTTAAATAAATAGAATCTTTGTTTATAATAGTTAAAGGCGTTAAACTATTAATATATATGGTGTTTGAGGGGTTTTGATAATTGTTTATATCAAGGTTTAATATACTTTTCTTTTTTTCTTTTTCCGATTTTAATAGGATCGTATCTCGGTATCCTTCGGCTGTTAAAATAATACTAAGGCTGTCTTTTTTATCTTTTAAATAAATTTCTAAACTATCCGTATTCATTTTATCGACCAATAAGATGTTGGTTTTGGGCGTTAATTGATACTGAATATTTTTTACCCTTTGGTTAAACAACAAACTAATTTTATTTCCTTTTAAGGTGTTTTCTTTTAATTTTATTTTACTAGGCAATGCCCTGAAAGCATTTATAACGCTCAGTCCGGTGTCTTTTTTTAAATCTAAATCTGTATCGATAAAACCAACGATCTCATCGTCGTTATCATAAATTTTATTGTTGTTGCTTTCTGCTAATGCGAATAATTTATATTTTCCCTCTTTGATGTTTTTGATTTGATAATAACCCTGGGCATTGGTTCTTGCATAATAATCGGGCTTGTTTAGGTACACACTACTATCACTAACGGGTAGCGCATATAAACCCACCGTTGCATCTTTTAAAAAATCACCTTTAAAAGCATCTTTAACTTGTCCCCTAATGCTGATAGAGTCTAGGTTTGCGCCTGTTGAAAATACATATTGAAAATCTCTTAATGCGTTGGATTCGGTATAATCACTCAGCGCTTCTCCAAAATTAATGTTATAGGTAGTATTGGTTTTTAAATTGCCACTCAAAGAAAGATTGATTTTTTTCCCTTTGATTTTTGCTTTGATTTTAAGTCCATTATTAGGACTAATGATCAATTGCTCTTCTGCATTTTTCAATTGCAAATATTCATCAAAGACCAATTCGATATTATTGCTATTAAAATTGGTTTGAAGGTTGTTTGGTTTTGCTTTAAGTAATTGGGGTGCTTTGGTGTCTTTTTCACCACCGGTTAAGGCCACCATATTTGCACAGGATGCATGGATGAATACGACTAGAATAAGGATAAACCTAAGCTTTTTCAATTGTATATAATTGATTATCAATTTATTAGTTGTTCATGTGTATCATTAATACACTAATATCTGCTGGAGATACTCCAGATATGCGAGATGCCTGTCCAAGTGTTCTTGGTTTTATTTTTAATAGTTTTTCTGTTGCTTCTTTAGATAAGGATACAATGCTTTGGTAATTGAAATCTGGATTAATTACTTTTTCTTCCAGGTTTTTTATTTTACCCACCATTTCCATTTCTTTCTCTAAATAGCTTTCGTACTTCACCATTATTTCTGCTTGCTCTATAAATTCGGAAGGAATATTATTTAGCATTTCTTGTAAATACACATCTCCCCTAGCTAAATCTAGCAGTTCAATTTGTGGTCTTAATAATAAGTTGATGAGTTTAACGCTATGGGGTATTTCGTTTGTTTCTTTTTCAATTAATATTTGATTAATTGCCGCCGGATCTACACTTTTTTCTTTTAGGTATTTAATAATATTGGCGGTTTGGGTAAGTTTTTCGTTTACCCCATCCAATCTTGATTGGTCTGCCAAACCCATATCAAATGCCATTTGTGTTAATCGTATGTCTGCATTATCTTGTCTTAATAATAATCGGTGTTCTGCTCTAGAGGTAAACATTCGGTAAGGTTCTTCTGTACCTTTAGTTACCAAGTCGTCTACTAGTACACCCATATAAGATTCCGACCTTTTTAAAATGAATGCATCTTCGTTTGCACAATTTCTGTGTGCGTTTATTCCTGCTAAAAATCCTTGGCAGGCCGCTTCTTCGTATCCCGTTGTTCCGTTTATTTGACCCGCAAAGAATAAGTTCTTTACCAATTTGGTTTCTAAGTTTAAACTCAATTGGGTGGGTGGAAAATAATCATACTCTATGGCATATCCCGGTCTAAACATTTTTGCTTTTTCGAATCCGGGTATTTTATGCAATGCTTTTAATTGAATATCTTCTGGTAAAGAAGTAGAGAATCCGTTTACATAAATCTCTATGGTATGTATCCCTTCGGGTTCTACAAATATCTGGTGTCTGTTTCTATCTGCAAATCGCTTAATTTTATCTTCTATAGAGGGGCAGTATCTTGGTCCCAAACCTTGTATTCTTCCTGCAAACATCGGCGAGCGATCAAATCCCTCTTTTAAAATTTCATGAACATCTTCATTGGTATAAGTAATATAACAACTTCTTTGCTCTTTAGGTATTTCAATGTCTTTATAAGAAAAGTGTCCAGGGTTTTCATCTCCCTTTTGTTCTTCCATTAAAGTATAATTTAAACTTCTGCCATCTACCCTTGGTGGTGTTCCGGTTTTCATTCTGCCCGATTCAAAACCGATAGACTGTAATTGTTCTGTTAAACCGGTTGCTGCTTTTTCTGCTGTTCTACCGCCACCAAATCTTTTCTCTCCAATATGAATGACTCCATTTAAAAAAGTGCCATTGGTTAGGACGACCGCTTTGGCATGAAAGCTAATTCCCATTCCTGTTTTTACCCCTACTGCTTTTCCTTTTTCCACCAACACCTTCGTTACCATGTCCTGCCAGAAATCTACATTGGGTGTTTGTTCTAATGCTAAGCGCCACTCTTCTGCAAAACGCATTCTGTCGTTTTGTGCTCTTGGACTCCACATAGCGGGTCCCTTGGAACGATTCAACATTCTAAATTGTATGGTGGTTTTATCGGTGATTATTCCCGAATAACCACCCATAGCATCTATCTCACGCACAATTTGCCCCTTAGCTACGCCGCCCATAGCCGGGTTGCACGACATTTGTGCAATCACACCCATGTTCATGGTGATCAATAATACTTTCGAGCCAAGGTTGGCTGCAGCCGCTGCAGCTTCACATCCAGCATGACCGGCACCCACTACTATTACATCGTATGATGAATTCATTGATATTTTGTTTCCCGTGGAACATTCCTAATTCGGTAATGCAAAGATAGAAATTATTGCCATTTAGCCCCATGATTGATTTCAGATCTTTTTGGGTCTATTTATTTTATGTTTCATGTGGAACTATAATATTGATAAGCTTTGCAGGTATTCCCAATTAAGCACATATCGGTATAATGGGATGTGGTAGGGGCTGTTTAATAATTTGACAAGATTAGACATTTATAGACGCCAAACCGTTTTTCTATTAGTAATACTGCTTTATATTTTTTTGGGACCAAGAACCAAAATGTTCCACATGAAACATTTTGAACATCGCCCCCCAAAAACAGACAAACCACAAGAGGAAACAACCTAAGATTCACATACAAAATTCGCTATAAACCTTCAAGCAAACAGCCCCCAAAATCACCCAAAAAACACCATTTTTTCTCTCTTGATAAGCATCAATAAGCATCAAAAATTACCCCAACAAAACAAGCACTTACACCCTTTCATAGCACAAAAATTTTTCAGATAAAACACCTTGATTATTCAATTCCAATTTTGCTCAAAGCCAGCGTAAATAATACTTTAAATGCGCAAAAAACTATTTATAATGATTCTAAATAACAAAAAAACAAAATATTTCTACATTTCTTTTTCTTCTAAAATTAAGGGAGGGTTAAGTGAAGATTAAATAAATAAAAAAAAAATTTTGCTTTAAGTATTTTTTTTAATAGATTGCATTTCCTATTGTCCCTAAAAGGCTCCAGGAAAAACCGAAATAACCAAAAAAAACAACATATTAAAACTAACGTTTATGAATTTAATTTCTACTAATGTAAGCCGTGTTAATGAACACAAATCAAACATTTCACAAGCCCTCAAAAGCTTTGTTTATAATTGGTTGCTAGTATTAACATTTCTTTTTGTTGGAGTGTCTAACATCCAAGCGCAAACATCTATTCTCATCAATCCAACAACAGATGGTGGGTTCAATTCAGGAACCACCTTTGCGGATAATGGTTGGACGGTATCCAACTCAGCAAACAACCCTTGGGTTGTTGGTACAGGAATTGGCGCTTCACCCGGAACAATATCTGGAACAGCAGCATACATTTCAAACAACAACGGTGTTTCGGCTAGTTATACACCGGATAACAATGCTACAAATTATTTTTATAGAGATATAACGGTTCCTTCGGGAAAAACAAACATTCAACTAAAATTTGATTGGATTTCTAATGGTGAAAGCTCTTATGATATGTGGCAAGTCTTTATTGCCCCAACAAGCATAACCCCGGTCGGTGTTGCTGCTCATCCCGGTTCTGGAACAACTAATGTACCAGCGGGAATTGCTGGCGCCACATTTCTTGCATTCGGACAAACACAAACTACAGTCCAAAACGCTTTTATTCAAATTCCCACAACTTATGCCGGAACAACATTTAGGTTAATTTTTTCTTGGAAGAACGAAACTTTCGGTTCCGATCCCCCAGCAATAATAGATAATATTTCCTTAACTGCTACGCCACCTCAAATGTTTACTGCTATCTCTAGTGGCCCCTTTACAACAGCTTCTACATGGGATAAAAATGCAGTACCGGGCCAATTAGATAGTATCAAAATTGAATCAGGCATAACAGTTACTGCAAATGCTTCTGCTTCTACAGTTGCTTATGCTGAAATTGGAGGTACATTAACTTATGCTACTACCGCAACCTCTTTTAGCACCACAGGTGGTTTTACGGTTAATGCTACCGGTGTGGTAAATGCATTTAATTTAACCACCGGTAAAACATTAAACGTGGGTGGTAATTTAATTAATAATGGATCAATTGATCTTTCAAAAACAGGAGCAACCTTAGTTTTAAATAGCGTTGCTACAACAACATCCATCACCAATGCAAATGCGATTACAAATGGTAGTACCAGCGTAACCTTGGCTGTAGCCAACCCACTAATAGTTGTTGGGCAATATATTTCCGGTAATGGTATTGCGCCATTAACCACCGTTTCAGCAATAAGTGGAACAACTTTAACCTTGTCTCAAGCAGCCAACCAAACACAAGTATCCGCTACTACATTATCATTTGGTGGTGTTCAAGAAGCGAATGGTACGGGTTCGTTTGTGACTGGTGTAATTCAAAACTTAACATTTAATAATACAGCGCCCTATAATCTTATTAATTGGAATCTTTCCAATTCTGTTATTGGTACAACACTCACTTTTACAAAGGGTAGGGTTGCCTTGGGATCTAGCAATAGCATGACTGTAGGTACAACAACAACATCAACCGGAACACTAACAATTAGTTCCTTAACAGAAGGCTTTACTTCGGGTAAATTTATAAAATGGTATGCCGCAACCGTTACAGGTACAGCATTTACAGCCGCTACATTACCATCGGTTATTGGCGATACACGAATGCCATTTGTAACATTAACAGGAGATTCTCGTCATGCATATTGGACTAGAGCTTCTTCGCCTACACCTACAACCGGTAAGCTCTCTTGTGTTTATTCTGCCGCAACAACATTAAGTAACACTTCTGTTGCAGACGCCACTATTATTACAACACAAGCAACACCATCAATTGCTAATGCTATTACTTCTGGTAGTACAACAGTTACATTGGGTGCTCCAAATGGTTTAATTGTTGTTGGTCAAACAGTTACAGGAACGGGTATTGCTTCTGGAACTACGGTATCTGCTATCAGTGGTACAACATTAACCTTATCACAAGCGGCAACAACTTCTAGTACATCAACCGCGGTTACCCTAACATTTACTTCTCCATATTCTGTAGGTAAGAAATACGATGGCAACTGGACTTTTTCTACAGAAAGTTCGAATATGACCGCAACGGGCATGAACTTGTTGTTGTATGGATACAATGCATTTAATATTATTAATGGAAATACACGTATTATTAATGGTTCGGGTATTATTGGTACAACTTCAACACATCAAGCGGGAACAGCATCACCTTTGTTAACAGCAAGAAGATTAAATATTCCTTTAATCACAGATTTAACAGCCTCTCCGGTAACATTAGCGTTAGCATCTGCAGACGTACCGGTAACTTCTGTATCTTCTGGAGATTGGAATACAGCTGCTACTTGGAGTAATAACGCAGTTCCAACTTGTACCGATGCGGTTATTATTAATCCATTGCACAACATTACATCAACCTCTTCAGGAAACTTAGCTGCTAATATTACTATTAGTGCCTTAGCCTCGTTAGAATTAAGCTCGGGTAGTTTAACTGTTGGCTGTGGAACAAATAATATGTTTGTAAATAACGCAGGTAAACTAACGGTTTCTGCGGGTACGCTTACAATTAATGGTAACTTAAATAATATAGCAGGTTCTACCATTAACCAATCGGGTGGTAATATCATCGTTGATGGTAATGGAGGAAATGTATTAAACTCAGTTGCTACTGGAACTCCTTTAGTATGGTTCCAAGCGGGTGGTGGTACGTTTTCTCAAATCACCAACACTTCTGGTACGGTAGCTGGTAGTCCAAATGTCACATTGGCAGCAGCAAATGCAAATATTCAGGTTGGTCAAACCGTAAATGCTACAAGTTATTTCCCAGCAGGAACAACTGTTGTTTCTGTAAATGGTACAGCATTAACGCTGTCTCAAGGTGCATTAGGAACTAATGCATTTGGATGTACTTTAAACTTCTGGCCTACCAACCTTATTAACTTAACGGGTGGTAACTTAACAGTTGTGGATGGACACATTGGAACAGCAACTGCCGATAGAGCATTAACATATTCTGGTTCTGGATTACCAAACCCAAATGTTACCACAAACCATACAATTCAATTTGGTAATGGTACCTCAACAGATTTAGCAAGCACAAACGGGTTTGCAATTTCACTAGGATCACGCTTCGCCTTTGGAAATATGATTGTGAATACCACTTCAATGTATCCATATGCTACTCAAGCAACTTCATCTGCAGGAGTAACTTCTGGGTCTACAGCAATTACATTATCTGCAACCAATACAAGTATATTAGTTGGTCAGGGTGTTTCGGGTCTAGGTATAGCACCAGGAACAACGGTTTCTGCTATTTCAACAACAGCGTTAACCTTGTCACAAGCAGCTACCGCAACGGTGGCAGGCGCTCAAACATTATTATTCTTAACCCCAGCAATGGTTACTTCGGGCACAAATGCTGGTCCTGTAATCAGGGGTGACTTAACCATTACAAGTGGTGAATATAGAATCGCTTCGGGTACTACTTGGGTTGGTGGTAATATTGTAAACAATGGCATATTAACAACGATTGGAGTCTTAAACATGGGTGAGGTTACTTACCTTAACCTAGCAACACCAACCGTTACTCGAAATACAGCAAGCATATCAATTGGTGGTTCTGGTTTGTTTAGAAACTTATTACCATTAACAACGGCATTGCCTACTGCAAACTTTGCAAGCTTAACCATAAATAATTCAAATGATAATGGAGTAAGCTTAGCTTCTGCAGCATCATTATTATCCGGATCAAATACAGGTACAGTATCTGGTACCTTAGTGCTTAATGGTAACATCAATACAAATGGTGGAACATTAGCATTGGGAACGGCAGGGCCAAGCACTATAGCATTGCCAACTCCAACCGTACCAACCGCAGGTACTTTAACAATTACCTCTGGTGGTATTACACCAGGAGGTAAAATGAGAAGATATTTAACCCCTACCACACTTACTACAACCAGCACAAATATGTTTGCGTTGGTATCAGGTACAAACGTAAGAAATGTGGCTATGTCGGTAAGTGGTACTGGTACACAAGTTGCGGGATGGTTGGAAGCGGGACATGCCGATACAGCAGGTTTGGTTGCTACTAATAACATTGAGCTTGGTTTTACAGATTCAGCCGCAGTTACTACTGCGGGTTCTGCATCTGTTGTTTTATATGTTGCAGATTCAAGAATTTTAGTTGGACAAACAATTTCTGGCCCAGGTATCGCAACAGGTACATTAGTATCTGCTATTTCAGGTACAAACCTAACATTATCTCAAGCAGCCACAGCTACAACAGCGGTTAACGTTCCTTTAACTTTTGCAGGATTTACGAATGATGCAATATCTAGATCGAACTGGACTTTCGCTACAGGTGGTGGTTACAGTGCAGGTACACTTAAATTAAATGTTGGGTTAAACGCTACAGGTTTATTCCAATCAACAGCTTTATCAAAAACATCTCCTCGTGCTATTCAATTAATTGGTGCGGTAGGAGTACATGCAATTGCTACGGGTTCTGGAGCTAATCCTGTTGCTAATAGAGCAAACTTAACTTTAGCAAACTTAACAGCGGCACCGTTCTATGTGGGTGGTGGAACTGCAGATATTCCTTGGATTTCAGTTGCTTCTGGTGATTGGAACAACGCAGCTACCTGGAATAAAAATTCGGTTCCTGCATGTACAAACTCAGTAATTATTAATCAGGGGCACACCGTTACTGTAAATAGTGCTGGTAATTTTGCAAAAGAAATCGTAGTTAATCCTACGGGCACATTAGTTAATGCATCTGGTTCATTACAAATAGGTTGTACCTATAATAACAACTTCATGATTAACAATGGTACTTATACCATGAATGGTGGTACCCTGAAGATTAATGGAAGTATGTTACATAATGCAAACTCAATATTTAATCAAACAGCGGGTGATATCATCATTGATGGTAACGATAGTGGTTTTGTTGCTCGAAGCGTACCTACGGCTGTTAACATTTTACAATTAAATTCTGAATTAGTTTATTTAACAGGAGGAAAAATTACCATTACAGATCCACACGCAGCTAATGGTTCAACAGATTTTGCATTTATTTATAATAATGCAACGAGTGGAAGCACAAATCTAAATAACATACGCTTTGGTTTAAATCACACAATTCAATTTGGAGACAGTTTATCGACAAACCCGGGTGGTAATATTAGAGGTTTCTACATTGCAACTAACTATTCTTCAAGAAACGTTGCCTTTGGTAAAGTAATTTTAAATACAGCTCCAGGATTAAATAGAAATGGGGTTTCATTTTATAACTCTACATCAGCAGTATTATCAGATTTAGTAGTTAAAAAAGGAAACCTAAAATTATCTGGTACGCTTCGAGTAGCAGGTAATATCATTAATAATGATACTATTTCTACATCGGGTACTCTTGCATTAAGTAGATATATAAATGCTGGAGATTCTGTGGTTACCACACCTCAAACAATTAGCGGAACAGGAATATTTAGAAACCTAGATAATCCAACAACTTTCACGGCTGGTTTAACAAACCTTACAATCAAGAATAATAATGCAACTGGTGTAACATTAAATGTACCTATTTCTGTAAGTGGTACATTAACATTAACATCGGGTATTGTAAACACAAGCAATACAAACCTATTAAGATTAGGAACTGCAACTCTTGCGGGAACATTAAGCTTCCCTACAACATTAACTGCTTTGACATATGTTAATGGTCCATTTGCAAGAACTTTTGCGGCAAGTAGAACTGCTGCGGGTAATTCTTCAGCTACATTGTTCCCTGTAGGTAAAGGCGGATCTTATATTCCTATGTATTTAGATCCTACCACCGCATCAACAGGAGCGGTAATTATGCAATCGGAAGCATTTAATACTAATGCGGGTACACCAGGACCTGGAGTTATAGCGAGCACCTTGTCAACTACACATTGGGAAACTTCTGTGTTAGACGGACTTACAAACTTTACAAGTTCACATGTTGGATTAACGGGTTTAACATCGATGCTATTATCGAATAAAATCTTACAATCTGCAACAGGTGCAGGTGCTTATGGTGCAATTATACCATCAACTACATTTACTGCGGGTGTTGCTCCAGAATTTAATATATTAACAACAAGTGGATCACAAATTTTAGCAGCAGATTATTTAGGTAATTTTGCATATGCTGATTTAACGGTATGTACAACCCCAACCACGCAACCGTCAACCTTGACATTCAGTCAGAAAGGCGCTAACTCAGTTAGGGGGACATTTACAGCATCAACAGGTGCTTCTAACTATTTAGTAGTTGCGTATCCAAAAGACTCTTCAATAACCCAACCGGTAGACTATAAAACCTATTCGGCAAATGCTATATTGGGCAAGGGTAAAGTCGTTGCGGCATTAACACATCCTGTTAATACATTTTATATGTCTAATTTAACGGCTGCAACTACTTATAAACTTTATGTTTATACTTATAATAATACCGCATGTTATGGTCCAGCTTATAATATTACTAACCCATTATATGATACGGTTAGAACAGCTACCACTCCAACAACTGCCCCTAATACATTAGCAGCAACAGCTATAACCAATACAGGTTATACCATAACTTGGGACGCGGATTCTATATCAACTTTTGAATTAGATTTATCTACAACTAGTGATTTCTCAACCTATGTAACTGGATACAATGCAAAAGCATTGCCTATAAGCACAAGATCAGAAACCTTTACAGGTTTAAATGGAAGTACAATTTACTATGCACGTATCAGGGCAATAAATGCGGGTGTGTATAGTAACCAATCTGCTTCATTATTAACAACTACAGATTGTAATGCATTACCTGCTTCTGTATTACCATGGACTGAAGGTTTTGAAAACCAGACTTTGTACACCTATAACACGTTCCCTTCTTGTTGGAAAAGCACTGCATCTGGAACATATGCAACTTCTGCTTGGTATTTAACTACTACAAATCCTAATTCGGGCACCAAGGCAATAAGGTCAGTTTATAATACAAATTCATGGGCATTTACCCCACGATTTGCATTAACAGCTGGTGTTGCTTATGACTTTAGTTTCTTCGTTAGGGCTTATTATGGTTATATGAATTTGCCATTGGGCGTATATGTTGGAAAACAAGCAAATGCTGCATCAATGACTGATACCCTAGCCACAATTAGCAGTGTGAACAATTTAGTGATGGAGCAGAAAAAATACATATTTGTACCTGATACAACAGGAGAATACAGTTTTGGTATTAATACAGCTAATCAAACAGCGGGCACAAGTACATTTGACTATTATTCATTTGATGATTTTAAAGTAAATGTTACGCCATTACTAACTTATGATTCGGCAAAAGTAGTTGCAGCGCCTATTACATCTGTAACGCCAAGCACAACCAATGCAGTTGTTGCTAAATTACGTGTCTATGTTTCTGGTAATGCTCCTACACAACCTTTAAACGCAACTTCAATTACTGTAGGTACAACTGGAACTACCAATAGAAATGATATAAGCAACCTTAAGGTTTATTATTCTGGTAATTCAAGTAACTTTAATAATTCTGCAACTCAATTTGGTTCAACTATAGCTGTTCCAACTGCAAACAATATTGTTACGGGTACAACTAGCTTAAGTAATGGCGATAATTATTTCTGGGTTACTTATGATGTGAAATCTACCGCAACAGTAAATAATTATATTGATGCAACCATTAGATCAATTACTACAAACGCAGTAGCAAGAACACCTATAGATACGGCAGCGGTTGGTAATCGTTTAATTGAGGCTCCAATGACCTTTATTAGTTCTACAGTAACACAAGTAAATACTTCTTCTGTTGAACAAAATGCTAAGAAAGAAGAAATATTAGGAGTGAAAGTGGTAACATCAGCAACTGGTGGTGCTATTAAATTTAACGGTTTAGATATTGGTACAACAGGAACAACATCGTTAACAGATATCAAAAATATTAAATTATACTATACAGGAAATAGTGCAACATTTGCGACCACCACACAAGTTGGTTCAACAGTAAGTACTGTGGGTTCAACAAACACGATTACAGATGATGTATTTTTAACAAATAACACCAACTATTTCTGGTTAACGTATGATATCGATTCGTTAGCTACATTAGGTAACGTAGTAGATGCGGAAGTGCCAAACATTTCAATTGACGGAATCGTTAGAACACCTTCAACTACTGCACCAAATGGAGCAAGAACAATTCGTGCAGCATATTGTAAATCTAATGCAACCAGCACCGCAGATGATGATATTGGAAATGTGACCATTTCTAGAAATGGAGTTGATGTGTTGAATAATGGTGTTGCTACACCATTGTTAAATAATTCGACTTCAATCAAAACATATTCTGATTTTACTAAAACTGTGGCTCCGGTTCAATTATTAAAATCTGGTGTTTATAATTTCTCTGTTAGTCAAATTAACTCCGGATCTTATTATTCAACAGGAAGAGCAATATATATTGACTACAATGATGATGGGGATTTCTTAGATGCAAATGAAAAGGTGTTTCAAACAACCGCAACAATATCGCCTGCTGGAACACCTTCTACAGGACAGTTTACGGTACCTTGTGATGCGGTTAGCGGTTTTGCAAGAATGAGGGTGGTTTTGATAGAATCAACTGCAGCTCCAGCTTCATGTGGTACATATACTTGGGGTGAAACAGAAGATTATACCGTTCAATTAATTCCATCAAAAAGAGCTTTTGTAAGTAGTAACACTTCACAAGACACCACATTAATTTCTGCTGGTAGTGTGGATGAAAAAATCGTCGGCATACCAGTTGTTACTTCGGGTTGTGGCGATAGTTTAATTGTTTCAAGCTTTAGCTTTGGAATTGGACAAACTACTGCAGCGAGTGATATCTTAACAGCAAAATTATATTATACCAATTCAATCAATAGATTCTCGACCGACTCATTGTTTGGTTCAACATCGGTAACTGGTAATACCTTTACTATTACAGGTTTGAAGAGAATGGCAACTGATACAAGTTGGTTCTGGTTAGCATATGATGTCAAACCAACCGCAGCGGTGAACAATCAAATTGACGCATCTGTTACAAACCATACAATTAATGGTGTTGTAAGTAGTCCATCAGTTCAAAGTCCAGCAGGTTTTAGGGTTATTGCACCACCTGCAACTTATATATCTTCTACTGCTTATTCACAAATGACATCTGATGTATATCAGGGTACGAAAAGAAATGTGATGTTGAGGGGTGTAATTAGAATGAGTGGTGGTTCTCCGGTAGCATTAAATTCTATGGATTTCAACACAACAGGTAGCACATCGGCGAATGTTGATGTTGACTCAGCAGAAGTTTGGTTCTCTTCAGATTCAACAACATTCTCTCAAACACTTACTAACAGATATGGCTCTGCATATTTAAATCCTAATGGTAGCTTTACAGTATCAGGGTCTAAATTATTAAAATCTGGCGCCAATTATTTCTGGTTAACTTACAGTATACCAACAACAGCAACAATAAATAATTTATTAGATGCTGAATTCACATCATCTAATATTGCAAACAGTGTAAAAACCCCTACTTTATCGGCACCTGCAGGTTCTAGAACCATTAAAGCGCCATATTGTGACTCATATGCTTTAGATGTTGATGATGAGGATATCGGTGGGGTGGTATTTAGCACAATTGCTACTGGTACTGATTTTACACCATTATCTAATATATTATCGGTAAATACCTATACTAACTTTACATCATTGCCAGCTGCTCCTGTTCAAAAAAGGGTGCCTACGCCAATAACAGTATATATTATTAATTCATCAGCATTCTCTTATACAACATCGGTTAATGTGTTTATAGATTACAACCACAATTCGGTATTTGATTTACCTGGTGAGAGAGTTGCGCAAAACGTGCTGGCATCAGTTGCATCGGGTGGTTCTAGAAACTTTACCGCAAACATTAACATTCCAATTACTGCAATGTTAGGTGAAACCAGAATGAGGGTTGTTGCTGTTGAAACTTCAACTGCATTATTGGCTCCTTGTGGAACATATACTTGGGGTGAAACAGAAGATTATGTTGTAAATATTTTACCTCCTCCACCAGGCGATTGGTATAACCCAGTATTTACTTCTGTAACATCAACTCCAAATGGAAATGCATGTTTAGCAGTACCACATCTAATTACCGCAGATATTACAGATTCATCTGGAATATATCCTCCAACAATTAGATATGCAGTTAATGGTGTTAAACAAGCTCCAATAGGCATGTCAAGAACAGGTGCGACAACATTTGTTGGAACAATTCCTACTTACGTAAATCAATCAATTGCATACGATATTTATGCAACGGATAGTAGTGCTAATCAAAACTTTGATAGTTCTGCAGTATTTACTTATATCGATCAATACTTAAGTGTTTATGCAGGTGAAGATGAAATAGGAACTATAGGTTCGGGTACAAAACTTACAGCATACTCAAACTTATTAAATAGTATGAGAATCACAGAAGTTAACCTTTATGGTTATTATGGAACAGGTACACAAACGGTTTATCCTCCATATTTGAATACTACGACATTAAAAGATGATAACGTAGAGATAACCAATATGGGTTCTGTACCAATGAACTTATCAGGCTTTACATTCCAAACTGTGGGGGCAAATGTGAATACATTAGTATTCCCTGCAGGAACGATTGTTATGCCAGACTCGGTAGCAGTTATTAGAATGGCATCTGGAACACCAAATCCACTTTATAATTACTTTACAACTGCTGGTTTTGGTCCTAGTTCGGGTTCTGCAATGGGCGTGATTTTAAAAGATCCTAGTGGTGTAATTATTGATGCAATTGCATTGAACACCTATACATTCCCAAGTTCAACAGGTGTAACTTCTGCAGATTGGAGTGGAGCAGGTATTAGCAGTCCATCAGGTCAAGCCGGACCATCATTATCAGGTTCAGATAATAATACAGCAACCAATTGGCTACCTTCTGCAACACTTACAACATCAATGGGTTACAAAAACACAGGATTGGTTTCAGTAGCTACTCCTACAGTTACTTGGACAGGTTCGCAATTAGGCGCACCAATGACAGGGGCCCAAATTATGACACCAAACTATACAAGTTTTGGAACCTATACATATGTAGCAAGTTTATCTGATGGAACTTGTACAGCTACAGATACTGTTAAAGTAACCGCTATTACACCATATGTAATTAATTTAGGTGCAAACACAGCAATTTGTCCTGGTTCAGCAATAACATTAGATGCTGGAGTGCTTACAGATGCAACCTATTTATGGAGTACTGGTGCAACAACGCAAACAATAAATGTATCAACAGCGGGCACTTATTCTGTAACTGCAACTTCTGCTCTTTATGGAAAAACTGCAACAGATACAATTGAGGTAACAATGGGATCGTTCCCAATCAAACCATTCGGAGCCGATACAACATTCTGTAGAAATGGTTTATTTGTATGTGATGCATTAAATCCGGGTTCAACATACCTATGGAGTAATGGAGCTACAACGCAAACAATAAACGCAACATTAGCAGGAACATATTCTGTAAGAATTTCAAGTGCAGCAGGTTGTGTAACGATGGACACAATGACCTTGAGTTACAAAACAGCACCAGTGGTTAATTTAGGTGCAGATGTTTCAATTTGCCCAGGTTCAAGTGCAACTTTAGATGCGGGAAATCCTGGATTAACCTATCTATGGAGCACTGGAGCAACTACGCAAACAATTGTAGCTACAACAGCCGGACAATATATAGTTACCGTATTTGGAACAAACGGATGTTCTAGTAATGACACCTTAACTTTATCGTTAAAAGCTGTTCCAGTAGTTAATTTAGGAGTAGATCAAAACATTTGTACAAGTGATACCATTACATTAAATGCTGCTAACCCTGGTGCTACCTATTTGTGGAGTACAGGTGAAACTACTCAAACAATTAGTGTAAACTTAGCAAACACTTATTCGGTGGCAGTTACCAATGCAGGTGGTTGTTCTGCGAACGATGCGGTTGTGATCACAAACAAAGCAGTTCCGAACTCTACATTTACTACTCAAGTAGTTGATACTGCAAAAGGACAACAAGTTAAATTTACAGCGGTTGCAGCAGCTGGTACAAGTTATGCTTGGAACTTCGGCGACCCAACCAGTCCTGCAAACACTTCAAGTTTAGCTAGTCCAACACATTTATTCTCTGCTCAAGGTACTTATACTGTAACCTTAACAGTAACAAATGTGGCAACGGGATGTAAATCAATAACACAAACGGTAGTGTCCGTAACAGGATTTGCTAATGACTTCGCGAAAGTATTTAACTTAGTTGCAGCACCGAATCCATTCGCTGGAAACACTAAGATTAACTACGAATTGCCAAGCAATGCAAATGTTACCTTAGAAGTATACGACATGATTGGTAGAAAAGTTAGCACCATTGCTAGCGCTACTTACCAAGAATCAGGTGTACATACTTATGATTTCTCTGCAGGTGATAATCAAAATGCAAGTGGAGTTTACATGGTTCGTTTAATTGTAGACGGTCAAGTAGCGATCTTGAGAGTGATTGATATCGCAAACAGATAATCAATAATTAATAAATGGAAAAGGCGACCTAGCAATAGGTCGCCTTTTTTGTTTATATAAGATAGATAAATTGATTATTTTTGAGTTTAGTTTGATAAATCATGAGCCACAACATAGATAAAATTGATGTTTCTATTATGCAATTATTGCAACAAGATTCTACCAGTGCCATCAAAGATATTGCCAAAGAAGTAGGCTTAAGTGCTACGCCAACCTACGAAAGAATCAAGCGTTTAGAGGCCGATGGTTATATTAAAAAGTATGTGGCCGTATTAGATGGTCAGAAGCTAGGCTTAGACATTGTAGTGTATTGTAATGTTACTTTAAAAGAACAAAACAAAGAAGCCTTATTGGGTTTCGAAAATGCTATTTCTGCATTACCAGAAGTATTGGATGTAATTGGTTTATCGGGTCAATACGATTATTTAATCAAAATTGTATCGCCCAATATTCAAGCGTACAACGATTTTTTATTGAATAAACTCAGTGGCATTCCAAACATTGCACAGTTTCATAGCAATATTGTATTGGGTAAAATTAAACACAATACACCCATGCCACTCACGCATTTAAAATAATTTATTTCTTTTTCCAGATTTGTTGGATTTGATCGGAGCTTAATACCTCTAGACCAGCATTTCCGCTCTGTGCCTTTAAATACATAGCATTGGCTACCACCATGGCATCTATCGATTTATATTTTTTTAATGGTCCGAGCATCATTATTTCAAAAAATGGCAGCAATATTAATGCGATTTTTTCGCCTAACCTAAACTCTTTGCGAAAGCCCTTTAAAAATGAAGGTTGAAAAATATAGGTACTGTTAAAATTTAATTTTTGAATAGCTTCTTCTAATTCGCCTTTTATTTTACTGTAAAATATTTTTGAATTTTTATCGGCGCCAAGTGCACTGACTAATAAAAATTGGGTAGCACCATTTTGTTTTGCCATTTGGGCAACTTGTAATGGATAGGTATAATCTACTTTGGTAAATGCTTCGCGCGAACCCGCTACTGCAATGGTAGTGCCTAAACAACAATAAATATCGTCTGCTTTTATTTCGGCTTGGTGCTTGGCTAAATGGTCAAAATCGCAAACAATATTGTTTAGTTTAGGGTGCGTAAAGCCAATAGGCTTGCGGCTGATAGCGATTACTCGCTCGTAAGCATTTTCGTTTAATAAATAGCTTAAACAAAACTTTCCAACCAAACCAGTTGCACCAATAATTAAAGCTGTTTTATTTTCCATCGAATGTTCTTTTGGCTAAGTAATAATTTTCTTTTGTAGTCATGGTTAATTTGCTTGCTTTACTTTTATCGGTATAGCCCATTAAATGTAAAGCGCCATGTACTAACACGCGACACATTTCTTCCGATTCACTGACCTTAAAAGATTCGGCATTTTCTAATACCCGATCGGTACTCAAAAAAATATCGCCCGCAATACTGCCTTTTTTTTCTGAATGGTCAAAGGTAATAATATCGGTGAAAGTATCGTGTTGTAAATAAGTTACATTAATCTGATGCAAATACTCATCGGAACATAAAATATAATTGAGTGCCGAAATTTTAAATCCTTCTTCGGCTGCAACAGCCTTAATCCATTGCTTTAGCTCGTTTTTTTGCTTTAATTTATAATTACTTTCTTCGTTAAAAAAATGAATGGCCATGGTGTTTATTTTGGTTGAATAATCATTAATTGATCGAAATAGGCATTGGTTTTTTCTTTGTAATAAGGTTTAAAATTTGGCGGAACCGTTCTCATTAAATCTATTTCGGCGGTTTTTAATTTTTTGTATTGTTCAAATTTAATATTTGCTGGAGATAATGGTGTTTTTGCCTGTGCGGCTTCTCTTGCTTGATCTTGCTCTCTTTCTTTTATTGCTTTTTCTGTTGCCAGTAATCTAGACATAATTTCTTGTTGTCTATTAATGGTTTGTTGATTGATATTCTTGTTATACAAATCGCTTTCGGTTTTTTCCATTTCCTTTTTTAATTGAGAAATTTCTTTTCCATTTCCACCTTGTCCGTTTTTATCCATTTGCTGCGATAATTGATCCATGGCATTTCGAATGGCTTGTTGTTGGGCAGCCATTTGAGCCATTTGTTGCGACATTTGCCCCTTTCCGGGCTTTTGGCCTGGTTTCATCCCATTTTTGAGTTGTTCTATTTGCTTATTTAATTCGCTTTGCATTTTAGACAATCCTTCACCTTTGCCTTTTCCTCCCGGTTTTTTGCTTGGTTTGGCACCAGGTTTTCCTCCTTGTTTTTTGCTTTGACTCTCTTTTTGCATTTGATCTAAAATTTCGGAAAGCAGTACCGCTAAATTATTAATCGATGTCATGGCATATTGTTGACGCATGCTTGCTAGGCCTGTATTTCTCGCTTCTAATGCGGCAATACTTTGTAACATGTTTAAACTGGCTTTACCCGTTTCTTTATTCACGATAGATTTTATCTGCAAGACTTTTTTGCTTAAGGCAAATAAACTGTCTTCGATCATTTTCATATCCTCATTTAAGTTACGCTGTGTTTTAGCCAGGGCAGTGTATTGAGGGTCGTTGATGTTTGTTTTCTTTGTATCGTTGAGTGTTTTTTCTTGAGCAAAAGAAAGTTGAACAAGGTTGTCTAATATTTGTCTTAGTGCGCGCATGTTAATATCAAGCTCTTCTGCTTCTCCCGCTTCTTGTTGTTTTTTCATTTTATCGGCAAGCTTTTTCATTTTGTCAGCCGCACTTTTTTGTGATTCGCTTGCTTTATTTGTTTTATTATTTTCTAATTCCTCATTGGTTTTATTCAAATCATTTTCGATGTCTTTTAAATCGGCAGCTGGATTTTCCATTTCCATTTTATCTGCTAAAGCTTCATTTTTTTGCTGTAAATCCTTAAAGTCGTTCTGCAAATCTTTGAAATCTTTGTTGAGCTTTTGTTGCGCATCTTTGAGCTCAGAAACAGGTGTTTTTTTGTCCTTTAGTTGCTCATTTATAGCCTTTTGTTCTTCAGAAAGAGTGTTTAATCTTTCGATGTTTTCTTTCGTTTTTTGCTCCACTTCTAGCTTTTTAAATAACTCCAACATGCGATCCATTTCTTTTGCAATTTCTTTATTGTCTAATTGCATTTTTTGAATAGACTCTTGTGTTTTTTCTTTATTATTTTCGGCAAGCAGCTTTTCTAATTCTTTAATTAATTCTTTTGTTTTATTATCTAATAAATTTTCAAATAATTCATTGATTTGTTTTTTCTTATCAATTAATTCTTGATCAAACTTTTTATAGTCTTTATTAATTTCGTTATTTGTTATATTTTGATTTTGTATTTCTTTTACTTCTTCGGCTAATTTTTTTTGATTGGCAATTAATTCGGCAACTTCTTTTTTCTCTTCAAAATTAAGTTCTTTTTTCTCGCGTAATTTCTCGTTAATTTTTTTAGCCTCTTTCTGAATTTTTTCTGCTTGTTTAATAGCCGAAGCAATTTTTTCTTTGAGTGCTTTATTGGCCTCATTTTCTTCTTTACTGATGCTGGCCACACTAGGCGCTTGGTATACAAATAACTCAGATTTGCTCGATTTAGGCCCATTTAAACCATCATTATCCCATACTTCGAAATAATATTGTAATTCGTCTTCGAGGGCTAATCCCAATTCGCTGGTATTGATATGATAAAAAATTTGTTCGTTAGTTGTGCCTACTCGTATAGGAATCGTCACCGTTTTAGTAAGCTTTTCTTTATTAATTTTAGTAATGCTATAATGAAATTCGAGTTTTGTTAAACCATAATCATCTTTTATTGCACCACTAAAAAATAAATTGGCACGGTTACTAGAATCCCTTGCCTGATTTACACGAATGCTTGGATATAAATCGGGAATTACCTCTATGACATAATTAATGGGCTCTGTTATAAAGCTATTTTTGTTTTTTGCTTGAATACTATAGTTTAAATTTCTAATTATTTGTTTTCGATAATTAGCTTGATTATTTGTTATCCTTATTTTTTCTGTTTGTTGATTGCTAATAAAAAGGATATCATCTGCAGCTGTAGTTTGAAAAATCCATTGGAGTTTGCTACCTGCGGGTATGGTTAAATTGCCAGTATTTTTAACTGTTTCGGCCGCTTTATGTAAATAATTAGGATAGTTTACTTGTATTTCAAACTTGACTATGGCAGGATTAGGCAAAACCGTTATTTCATATGTTTCCGAATCGTATCCGAGTGCTTGAAAATAAAAGCGGCTGCTTTGTCTTAAGTTGAGTAAGGTGTATTCGAAGGTACTATTTGTTTTTTTCTCTAGTTTAAAACTATTGTTATTGATCAGCACTTGAATATCTTGTGGAATTGGATCGCCGCTTAATGCTAATTCGAGTTTGAGTGCATCGCCTTGTTTAACCACAAGCGATTTATTTTTTAAATGAAATTGAAAACTCGCTGGCTTTGCATAACTTTTATTGAAATGAATTAATCGTGCGCCTCCTTGTTTAATAAAATTAGGATTGATAATGGCTGTAAGCAACAATATGCAAAAGGGAATTAAAGCATATTGTAATCGTTTTTTATTTTGTTTAAGATCTATTGCTTTAACAAACGGAATGGGCTGTAAGCGTTCCGTTTTTTGTTGGATACTGGCTAAAATTAATTCGGTATTTTGACCAGCATGAGCGGCTTGTTCGTTAAGTTGTAAAACATTGATTAATTGATCTTTAACTTCTGAAAAATGGGCCGATAGTATGTTAGCCGCCGCTGCATAATCTAGTGTTTTCCGTAGTCTTAGTAAATTTAATGCCGGTTGCATTAACCATTTCATAATTAAATAGAGCACCGCAAGTAGATACACTAGCCACAGCATTTTTTTAATAACTGGCGATAAGAATAAATAAAACTCTAAACTATTAATGAGTAAAAAAGAAATGAGCGTAAAACTGGCAAAATAAATACAGCCTCGTATCAGTTTTTGTTGATGATACTTTTTAATAAACTCGTCGAGTTTTTCTATGAGTAGTGTATAATTATTTTTCGGCTCCATTTTAATAGCCATATTTAGCTTTCCAAAGTTGCGCTAGATTTTTTCTAATCTCGTTTTCTTTTGGGTTGTTTCCTGGTTGGTAAAAAACATGGGAGGCAAGTTCTGTTGGCAAATATTCTTGCGCAACAAAATTTCCTTCGTATGCATGGGCATATTGATAGGATTTACCGTATCCAATATCTTTCATTAGCTTGGTGGGTGCATTTCTCAAATCCAATGGTACCGATAGGTTACCGGTTTCTCTAACATTAGCTAAAGCCTGGTCGATGGCTAAGATGGCACTGTTACTTTTTATACTGGTAGCTAAATAAATAACGGTTTGTGAAAGTATAATTCTGGCTTCGGGCATGCCAATGGTATTGACCGCTTGAAAACAATTATTGGCTAAGAGTAAAGCATTTGGATTGGCATTACCAATATCTTCTGATGCTAAAATAATTAAACGCCTGGCAATAAATAATGGATCTTCTCCACCTTCAATCATGCGAGCCAACCAATACACGCTTGCATTAGGATCGCTGCCGCGAATAGATTTGATCAGTGCAGAAACAATATCGTAATGTTGTTCACCTGCTTTGTCATATAGTGCAATATTTTGCTGCACAATGGCCATTACTTTTTCGTTGGTAATGACGATATCTCTGGTTGGAATTGATTGTACAACTAATTCAAAAATATTTAATAATTTTCTGCCATCACCGCCCGAAAGTCTTAATAATGCTTCGTATTCGGTTATTTCAATATTTTTTGTTCGCAGTGTTTCGTCTTCTTTAATAGCAATGCCGAGCAATGCTATTAATTCTTCTTCGGAAAGATTTTTTAAAATATAAACTTGACATCTTGATAAGAGCGCAGAGATGACTTCGAACGAAGGGTTTTCGGTTGTGGCGCCCACAAGGGTAACAACTCCTTTTTCTACTGCGCCCAATAAAGAGTCTTGTTGTGATTTACTAAATCGATGAATTTCGTCGATAAATAAAATAGGATTTGCCGCGCCAAAAAAAGATTGACTTTTCGCCTTTTCAATTACTTCTCTAATATCTTTTACGCCAGAATTAATGGCACTCAATGCATAAAATGGACGCTTGAGTTGTTGCGAAATAATATGCGCTAAAGTTGTTTTGCCTACACCGGGTGGCCCCCAAAATATCATAGATGGAATTGTGCCAGATTCAATAGCATTGCGCAATACAGCCCCCTTTCCAACCAAATGGGATTGGCCAATATAGTGGTCTAAATTACTAGGCCTTAATCGTTCTGCTAAAGGTATCGACATTATTGTTTTCTATAGATAGAAAATATGGTTGGTCTTTTATGTAATTCTGGTTTATTTTTTTTCCAGTATTCTACTTTCGCCGTTTTAATCATTTCATTGGCATCGGTAATATCGGTTGCAATCGATAAGTAAGTATCGGGCTTACAACTTTTTAAAACTTCTTCTAACAATTGATTATTTCGAAAGGGCGTTTCCATAAACAATTGTGTGTGATTGTTTCGTTCTGCTAAGCGCTCTAAGTCTTGAATTTTTTTACTGCGCGCCATTTTATCAATGGGCAAATAACCATTGAATGTAAATTGTTGCCCATTAAAACCCGAAGCCATCATGGCTAATAAAATAGAAGACGGACCAACTAGTGGCACCACTTTAATTCCTTTACGATGCGCCTCTGCAATCAGCTCTGCGCCTGGATCTGCTATACCTGGACAACCGGCTTCTGTTAATATACCTACCGATATGCCGGCACTTAAATCTTTAAAATAATCGGCTAATGGTTCTTGTTCTTTTTTATTGTAAACCAAAATACTTAATTGGTTTTGTGGCATGCTAATTTTAGCAGCTTTTAAAAATGCCCTTGCCGATTTTTCGTTCTCTACAATAAAATGTTGTAGCGAATGTATGATCGAAATAGTATGCGGTGCTAAAATAGCAATAGGATCTGTTTCTTCCGAAAGGTAAACAGGGATAAGGTAAAGCGTTCCATTCATATTGTATTTAATTAACTTAGTTCGGCAATCGCCTTTTTCAATCTTTCAAAAGAAGCTAAAATAGTTGCTTCGTTTGCCGCGCCAACCGATAACCTAAACCATGCAGAATGTTTAGTTAAACCAAATGCAGAAAAAGGCACCATGGCCAATTGCGCATGACTTAATATATAAGAAGTAATATCCATGCTATTTTCCAAAATCTTACCGTCAGCGGTTTTCATGCCTTGTATAGCCACTTTTACTGTTAAATAAATAGCGCCCATTGGTTCGATTGAATCTACTGGAATGCCTTCGTTTTTTAAAGTTTGAAAACCAGTATGCAAAGCATCTAAACTACTTTTAATTTGAGATTTAAAAGGAGTCATAAAATTTTCAATGGCTTGGTCATTTTTTAAAAATACAGCTGTTGCAATTTGTTCTGCTTTAGGTGCCCAAGCACCCACATGACCAAGTATTGCTTTCATTTTATCTATTACCGCTTGTGGTCCGAAAGCCCAGCCTACTCTCACGCCTGTGGCTGCAAAAGATTTCGAAATACCATCAATATAAATGGTATAATTTCTTAATGCGGGTCTTAAATGTATTGGATCGTAGTGTTTATGGTCGCCAAATGTTAAGGTCCAATATACTTGGTCGTACATTAAGTACAATGGTTTTTCGTCGGCAGTTCTGCTGGCATTTTCTGCGAGTACTAAATCACATATTTCTGCCAAATCTTTTTGAGTAAACATAGTACCTGTTGGATTGAGCGGACTACATAAAGCCAGTAGCGTTGCTCCCTTTAGGTGTGGGGCAATATCTGAGGCAGTCGGCATAAAATTATTTTCGGCCGATGTTTCTACCATTACCGGAACAGCTCCTGTTAAATGACAATAATGATTGTTGTTCCAAGAAGGAATTGGAAATACAACTTTGTCTCCTGGATCTAATAAAGCTAAATAAGTAGCATAAATTAAAGGCCTAGAACCGCCGGCAACTAAAATTTCGTCTGTCGAATAAGTTAAATTTCCTTTGCTTAATAAAAAATCAGCAATAGATTTTCGCAAAGACATTTCGCCATTTGCAGGAGGATAATTGGTGTTGTTTTTTAGATAAGCTTCTGTTATACCTTCTTGTAATTCTTTTGGAATAGGATAATGGTTGGGATCAAAATCGCCAATGGTGAGGTTACAAATTTGTGCACCATTTCTGATCAGTTCACTTACTTCATTCCCAATTTTGATAATTTCAGAGCCAATTAAATTGGCAGCCATATTTGATACTTTCATCCCCTTAAAATTTGCCTTAAAGATAGGAAATTCCATCGTTTTAGGTTTCAAGATTTCTCCACGCGATTATGCACAAAATGGCGTGGCAATAAAGAAATTAACATATCCACATTTTTTTATGGAAATATCTGTGCTAAAGCATTGTAGTTTAGAAATTTTAGGCTATCTTTGCCCTCCCTCAACTAATGAGGGAAAGTTAAAACAATATAAATCAATTAGTTAAAGACAAAATGAATACGTTAAGTTACAAAACTGTCTCTGCTAACAGCAAAACTGTTACGAAAGAATGGGTCGTAATCGACGCCAATGCAGAGATTTTGGGGCGCCTAAGCTCTAGGATAGCTTTTATCTTAAGAGGCAAACACAAGGCTAATTTTACCCCACACGTAGACTGCGGTGACAATGTGATTGTTATCAATGCAGACAAAGTAAGGTTTACGGGCAACAAATTCGAAGAGAAAGAGTATGTTTCGTATACAGGCTATCCAGGTGGACAGAAATTCATCTCTCCTAAGGATTTAATGGCAAAACACCCTACTCGTGTGGTTGAAAAAGCAATACGCGGTATGCTTCCTAAAAATAAATTAGGAAACAAAGTGTTTAAAAATTTACATGTGTACGCGGGTGCTGAGCATCCTCATGCTGCACAAACACCTAAAACCATTAAATTTTAAAAGAGATGACGACCACTAACACTTCGGGTAGAAGAAAAACAGCCGTAGCCCGCATCTATTTAGTAGAAGGAAACGGTGCCATTATCGTAAATGGTAAAGATTACAAAGCTTATTTTCCAACACTTCCGCTTCAATTCATTGTAAACCAATCATTACAAGTTACAGATTTACTAGGTAAATTTGATATCAGTGTAAACGTAATGGGTGGTGGTATTACAGGACAAGCAGAAGCAGTGCGTTTAGCAATCGCTAAAGCAATTGTAGAAAGAGATCCAGAAAAGAAACCTGCATTAAAAGCGAAAAGTTTAATGACACGTGATAGCCGTATGGTGGAGCGTAAGAAACCAGGTCGCAAGAAAGCAAGAAAAAGATTTCAATTTAGTAAACGTTAATTTTTGGAGGACACTATATAATGGCACGCACTACATATCAAGACTTATTAGACGCGGGTGTTCATTTTGGACACTTAACGCGCAAATGGAATCCAAAAATGTCTCCATATATTTTCATGGAGAAAAATGGCATTCATATTATCGATTTGAACAAAACTTTAGTTAAAGTAGAAGAAGCTGCTTCAGCTATTAAACAAATCGTAAAATCAGGAAGAAAAGTTTTATTCGTTGCGACGAAAAAACAAGCTAAGGACATCGTTGCTGAACATGCAAAATCAGTAAATATGCCATTCGTAACCGAGCGTTGGTTAGGTGGTATGTTAACCAACTTTGCAACGGTTCGTAAATCTATTAAAAAGATGACGAACATCGACAAGTTCACTAAAGACGGTACTTACGACATTCTTTCTAAGAAAGAAAAATTAATGATCTCTCGTGATCGTATCAAATTAGAAAGAGTATTGGGTGGTATTTCTGATTTAAATCGTTTACCTGCTGCGTTATTCTTAATTGATGTTAAGAAAGAACACATTGCAGTAAGCGAGGCAATCAAATTAAACATTCCAACTTTTGCGATGGTAGATACCAACTCAGATCCGGGAAATATTGATTTCGTTATTCCAGCAAACGATGACGCAACTAAATCTATCTCTTTAATTACAGGTATTATTACCAAAGCAATTGAAGAAGGTTTAGAAGAGCGTAAGCGTGAGCGTGATGAAGATGCTGAAAAAGAAGGTGCAGCAGCAAAAGCAGCAGCAGAAAAAGAAACAGCAGAGAAACCAGTAAGAAAAAGAAAAACAGAATCAGCCGTTACGACTGAAACTGCTACTGAGCAATCAGCAGAATAATTAAATAGGTTAAAAGGGGAATTGTTTAAGGGAATAACGCCTTTGTACACTCAACTTTTAACCTTTTTTTATGAATTAAATAAAATTAAAAAGATATGTCTATAACAATTAGCGCAGCTGATGTAAACAAATTAAGATTACAAACAGGTGCAGGAATGATGGATTGCAAAAAAGCTTTAACAGAATCTAATGGTGATTTTGAAGCAGCAGTCGATTACTTAAGAAAAAAAGGTGCTAAAGTTGCCGCAAGTCGTCAAGACCGCGATGCTGCTGAAGGTGCTGTAATTGCAAAAACAACTGCAGATGGTAAAAGAGGAATAGTTATTGAATTAAATTGCGAAACAGATTTCGTGGCTAAAAATTCAAACTTCGTTGATTTTGCAAATGCGATTGCTGACTTAGCAATTACAAACAATCCAGCTACTTTAGCAGATTTGTTGGCTTTATCATTAAACGGTGTTGTTTTAGCAGATGCCATTATTGATCAAACAGGAAAAATCGGTGAAAAAATCGGCGTATCTAAATATGAAGTAATGACTGCAGAAAAAGTAGTTGCTTATATTCACGCTGGAAATAAATTAGGGGTATTGGTTTCTATGAATTCTGATGCAGCTGGTAAAGCAGATGCAGCTGGTAAAGATGTTGCGATGCAAATTGCAGCAATGAATCCAGTAGCGGTTGATAAAGACGGGGTAGACGCTGCAACAATCGAAAGAGAAATTGAAATTGCAAAAGAGCAAATTCGTGCAGAAGGTAAACCAGAAGAAATGGTAGAAAAAATCGCCATGGGTAAACTGAATAAATTCTATAAGGATTCGACTTTGTTAAACCAAGAATTTGTAAAAGACAGTTCTAAATCGGTTGCACAAATGTTAAACGATATCGAAAAAGGCCTCACCGTTAGCGCATTTAAGCGTGTGGTGCTAGGAGCCTAAATTATTATCCCCCCGTTATTCAACGGGGGGATTTTTTTTGCGCTTTTTTTAACATTCTATTCAATTCAGTCTTATCTTTGGTAAACCTAAACACCTAGCCCTAACATGAAATACAACAGAATTCTTTTAAAACTAAGTGGTGAATCTTTAATGGGTTCGAAACAATATGGTATTGATACCGCAATGGTTCATCAATATGCAGTTGATATTAAAGAAGTAGTAGAAAGTGGTATTGAAGTGGCAATTGTCATTGGTGGTGGAAATATTCACAGAGGATTAGATGCCGAAAAAGGTGGAATGGATCGCGTGCAAGCCGACTACATGGGAATGCTGGCAACGGTAATTAATAGCATGGCTTTGCAAGATGCTTTAGAAAAAGTGGGCGTAAAAACCAGGTTATTGTCTGCCATTAAAATGGAACAAATTTGCGAACCATTTATTCGCAGAAGAGCCATCAGACATTTAGAAAAAGGCAGGGTAGTGATTTTTGGTGCGGGCACCGGAAACCCTTATTTTACAACAGATACAGCGGCTTCTTTAAGAGCAATTGAAATCGAAGCAGATGTAGTTTTAAAAGGAACGCGTGTAGATGGAATTTATACAGCCGATCCAGAAAAAGATGCCAATGCGGTTAAATTTGAAAAAATAACTTTCACAGAAGTTTACGATAAAGGATTAAACGTAATGGACATGACGGCCTTTACTTTATGTCAAGAAAATAATTTACCCATTATTGTATTTGATATGAATACCCGAGGCAACTTTAAAAAGTTAATGGAAGGTGAAGTAATTGGAACTTTAGTACATGCATAAAAAATAGTATTATGGACGATAGATTAAAAATATTAATTGAAGAAGCGAAAGACACCATGTCTAAAGCGGTTGATCATGTGGAATCAGAATTAACAAAAATTAGAGCAGGAAAAGCAAACCCTCAAATGCTAGACAGTGTTCATGTAGACTATTACGGAACACCTACGCCAATTGCTCAGGTAGCCAATGTAAACACCCCAGACGCCAGAACCATTGTGGTACAGCCATGGGAGAAAAATTTAATTGCTGCTATAGAAAAAGCAATTACCGATGCCAATTTAGGATTGAATCCACAAAACGACGGAATCGTTATCAGGTTAAGCATTCCGCCATTAACCGAAGAAAGAAGAAAAGATTTAGTAAAGCGTGTAAAAGCAGAAGGCGAAGCCGGAAAAGTAGCGATCAGAAATATTCGTAAGGATGTGAATGAGAAAATTAAAAAGCAACAAAAAGAAGGTGTAGCAGAAGACGACGCAAAAACAGCCGAAGCAGAAGTACAAAAAGTAACCGATTCTTATATTGTCAAAGTGGATAAACACATTGAAGTAAAAGAAAAGGATATCATGACTGTTTAATGGAACTCCAATTAGGTTTTTCCCCATGCCCTAATGATACTTTTATTTTCGATGCCATGTTGCATAGAAAAATAGACACAGAAGGCATCACTTTTATTCCTGTAATAGAAGACGTGGAAAGCCTTAACCAGAAAGCCTTACAGCAAACATTAGCCATTACAAAATTAAGTTACCATGCATTTGCACACCTAGTAGATAAATATATTTTACTAGATGCGGGAAGTGCTTTGGGCTTTGGTGTTGGTCCGCTTTTAATTTCTAAAAATAAAATCGAAAATATCGAAAATAAGATTGCTAATCTAAAAATTGGTATACCTGGTAAATTAACAACAGCTAATTTTTTATTGAACATTGCATTTCCTCAAGCACAACAAAAAGTGGAAATGGTTTTTTCTGAAATAGAAAATGCCTTGATCAATGAGGAAATAGATTTGGCTTTAATTATTCACGAAAATAGATTTACTTACGCAGCAAAAGGTTTGCATAAAGTAATTGATTTAGGCAGTTTTTGGGAACAAAAAACGGGTAGTGCCATTCCATTGGGCGGTATCGTTATGTCCAGAAAATACGACAAAGAGACCCTCAATAAAGTGAACCGAATTATGGCTAGAAGTGTTGAATTTGCTATGAAAAACCCATTATCTTCTGCCAAATTTGTGAAACAACATGCCCAAGAAATGGAAGAATCGGTGATGGTACAACATATACAACTTTATGTCAATAAATATTCCTTAAATTTGGGAGTAGAAGGAAGAAAAGCAGTGAGTACATTGCTAGATAGCGCAGTTGCGCAAGGGCTAATTCTTCCATTAACACATCCTATATTTATAGACTAATGATCATCGTAACAGGTGCTGCAGGTTTTATCGGAAGTTGTTTAGTTCAAAAACTAAACGAAGAAGGCTATACCGATCTAATTTTAGTAGATGATTTTACAAAAGTTGAAAAGGAACCAAACTTAGTAAACAAAAAATATACACAAAAAATTGATCGGGCTATTTTCTCTCATTGGCTCGACGAAAATCATCGATTAGTACAATTTATTTTTCATATTGGCGCAAGAACAGATACCACCGAATTTGATAAAACCATTTTGTGGCAACTCAATACGGATTATACCAAAATGCTCTGGAACGCTTGTGTAAACTATGGCTTAGCCTTTGTGTATGCTTCTTCTGCGGCAACCTATGGCTTAGGTGAATTTGGTTATGACGATAACGAATCAACTATTCATCAATTAGTGCCGCTTAATCCTTATGGCGAATCAAAAAACGAATTTGATAAATGGGCATTAGCGCAAAATCAACAACCTTATTTTTGGGTAGGCCTTAAATTTTTTAATGTTTACGGACCAAACGAATACCATAAAGCAAGAATGGCTTCAGTCGTTTTTCATGCTTACCAACAAATAAAAAACACAGGCAGTTTAAACTTATTTAAATCTCATCATCCAGATTTTAAAGATGGTGAACAAATGAGAGATTTTGTATATGTGAAAGATGTGGTAAATGTGCTATATTTCTTTTTACATCACCGCAAAGATGCAGGTATTTATAATTTAGGATCTGGCAAAGCCAGAACCTTTAAAGACCTTGCCGCTGCTACCTTTCAAGCCATGGATATAGCGCCACAAATTAATTTTATAGATACACCTGCAGATATTAGAGATAAATACCAATACTTTACAGAAGCAAAAATGCAGAAATTACAAGCGATTGGTTACGACATTCCCTTTCATAGTATAGAAGATGGCGTTCAAGATTATGTGAGTATTTATTTAAAATACGGCATTAAGGCCATTTAAACACTTTTTATTAAAAAAAAGTAATTAAATATTGATTTTTTAACAAAAATTTTATCGATATTGAATATTAATATAAATGAAGGATTATCATTTATACCAAATTTTAACAATTTATAAACGACACTATGAACCAAAACTTAAAAACAAATAAATCAAGGCTCTTGCCAATGATTTTTATGGGTATATTTTTTATACTCTCTTCGCTACAAACAAGAGCACAAATTGCGATCGATTTTAATGGAGCATTTCCGCCTCCAGGCCCACCTTTAATTAGTAATCCAATTGGAACGGGTACATCTGATGCGCCAGGCTTAGTAAAATGGTATAGAGGCGATACCGTGGTCGTAACCGACTTCGGTAATACTGGTATTAACCCAGGTCGAGGTGGAACTGGATTTGCAGCATGTTTTAACACTTACGATATATTAAGTGGTGGTAAAGCTGATTTAATTATCAATGATGTAAACTTATCAACAGGATATTCACCAGCTGCGGTTTTAAAATTTTGGATGATTAATGCTAGTGGTACTGACGTTATAAAAGTATACGCAAGAAACGGAACAGACCCTTGGGTACAAATAGGTGCGGCATCATATGGTGTTTACACAGCATTTACAGAAGTAAGCATCAGTTTAAGTGCATTTACTGGTGGTGCTAATACAGCTGTAGATATTAGATTAGAAGGTACATCTGACTATGGTGCAGATAATATTGGTATTGATGATATCTCGATTGATCCACCTTCACCAATGACTTATGTTTCTTCAACAACCACACAAAAATTAAACGACAGAGAAATATTTAAACCGCTACCGAATCAAGAAATTATTCGAATGCAAATTAATACATCGGGTACTTTAAGTCCTGTTGTGCCAAATACCTTTCATTTAAGTACAAGTGGCACTAATGTTCTTGCAAATATTTCGAATGCAAAATTATGGTACACGGGTACAGTAAACACATTCAATTTTAAAACAGCTACACCTGTTGGTAATGTGGTAGCTACACCGACTGCAAATTTCAACATCACAGGTATAACACAAGCATTAGCAGAGGGACAAAACTATTTCTTCTTAACGTATGATGTTGCTGCAAGTGCAACATTAAACGATACGGCAGATGCTAAATTTGATTCATTAAAAATAGGTACTACCAATTATGTGCCTACAGTAACTAACCCAGCAGGTAGAAGAATTATTAGAGCTGCAACAGCTTTTTATAAAAACGCTGGCCTAGGCACATCGGCAAATGGTAGAGCTCCATCTACAGGTATAAAATACAATAGATCTATAGCTATTTACCCTGCATCTGAATATCCAGATTTAAAAGCAGGTACCTCGATTAGTACTGCAGGATTTGAAATTGCAGCTTTAGGCGCGAGTCAAGCTGCAGTAACTGGTACTTTGAAAATGTACATGGTAAATACAACAGATGTGTCTTACTTAAAATCTGCTGTGTTTGGAACAGCAATTGTAGGCATGAAAAAAGTGTACGATGGCCCTGTAACTATAAACCCAGAAACAGGTTCGTTTGATATTCGTTTTGATTCAACTTTATTATATACTGGAGGAAATATCTATTTCGCTTATGATTGGGAAATTACCAGTGCTATCAGTACTTCTGCAGTATACTACTGTAACAGTGCTACAGTAGGTGGTACAAGTGGTAATAGATCTGGTACTTCTGCTATTGCTGCACCTACAACTGCATTAGCTGCATCAGCATTTAGACCATCTGTAAAATTCGGTTCTACAGCTATAGCAAATGATGCTGCAGTCACTTCATTATTTACTTATACAGAAATGGCTAACCCAGCAGCAAACCAACATCAAGTAAGAGCGATAGTAAAAAATAATGGTTTCAATCCATTGACTAGTTACAATGTTAACTTAACAGTAGCGGGTGCCAATACTTATTCAAATACGAAACAAGTTACCTTATTATTTGGTGAATCGGCAACTGTTACATTTGATGCATATAGCAATATCGCAAATGGTGTTAATACAGTAAAAGTAAAAGTAGCTGCAGATGGTAATACATCGAACGACTCTCTTCAAGCTTCACAAAATGTTACAGCAAAAAGATTTAGTTATGCAACAAATACTGCACCAACCGGAACATTAGGTTACAATACGGGTGCCGGTTTATTTTTAACTAAATACAAAGCAGTAGGTGCTTGGTTAGTGGATAGTGTGCGCATTTCAATTGCAAACAATGCGGCATCTGCTACTAAGAAAGTATTTGCAGTGGTTTTAAATTCTGAAGGTACTATTATTGCAAAATCAGATACGGTAACTTTAGTTATAGGTGATTTAAATACTTTTAAAACTTTTGCAATTACAGCTCCTAGAACTGTTTCAAACGAAGACTTCTATGTAGGATTATCTCAAGTTGCAAATGCAGTTGGCTATTTCCCATTAGGTACTCAAACAGAATCACCAGGCAGACCAGGTGCATATTATACCGCATCATCAACAGGTGCAGGTATCGGCGAAGCAAGTATATATGGAAGATTCCCTATTGATGCATATGTAAGTGCAGCAGGTCCGGCGCCAACGGTAAGCTTAGGTGCTGATAGAACAATTTGCGCTGGAGACTCTGTAACACTAGATGCAGGTAACCCAGGTATGACTTATTTGTGGAGTACGGGTGCAACTACTAAAACTATTGTAGCAAAAACTGCAGGTGATTATTCAGTTACTGTTCGTAACGCACAAGGCAACCCAACAAGAGATACAGTAAATGTTGCGGTAAACGCATTCGTTGCTGCAAGCGTTAATATTTCGCAATCACCATCAGGTATTGTTTGTGCAGGTTTACCAGTAACTTTCACTGCAACTCCAACGAATGGCGGTACTACTCCAACTTATGCATGGTTTAAAAACGGTACTGTTGTAGCTAATGCAACAGCTGCAACTTATACTTCATCATCATTAGCAAATAATGATGTTGTTTCAGCTATTATGACTTCTAGCTTATTATGTAAGACAGGAAGTCCGGATACTTCTAACTCCATTACTATGCAAGTATCTGCAGGTGCTGCAGCTGTTACTGTAACGGCGGCTCCTACTACAGCAGCTCCATATTGTGCTGGTTCATCAGTATCATTTACTGCTACAGCAAGTAATGGTGGTGCTGTTCCCAAATACAAGTGGTATGTAAATAATGTATTATCAGCAAATGATTCTACCGCTAATTTTACAGCATTAAATTTAAATAATAATGATACGGTGAAAGTTCAATTAACTTCTAACTCATTATGTATTTTAGGTAGCAATACTGCAACATTTAAATATGGTGTAACAATTTCACCAAACTTACCAGTGAGTGTAATTGTGACTGCAGATAAAGATTCTATTTGCGGTGGACAAACAATCACATTTACGGCTACACCTACAAACGGTGGTGGAAGTCCAGCTTACAAATGGTACAGAAATGGTATATTATTATCGGGTCAAACAAATGCTACATTAGCAACATCGTTAATCGAAAATAAGGATACAATTACCTGTATGTTAACTTCGAGTCAAATTTGCCAATCAGGCGGACCAGCAATTTCGAATAGCTTTATCACTAAAGTAAAACCATTACCTAATTCAAACTTTACGAGTTTAAATAGTAATCGCACAGTGAGTTTCACAAGCACTTCTACTAATGCATTGTCATATGCTTGGTCATTTGGTGATGGTGGAACATCAACCTCTCCAAATCCATCACATACATATACTGCAGATGGTAACTTTATTGTTAGTTTAATCACAAATAATATTTGTGGTAGCGATACAATTAACAAAAACGTTTTAGTAAGTTCATTAGACATAACAGTTTCGGGTGTAACTGCACCTGTAAGTGCTTGTAATTTAACTGCTACAACAGTTGTTAGAATTCGTATAAGAAATAATAGAGCAGTAGAATTAACTAATGTGCCGGTTTCTTATCAAATTAATGGGGGTGCTATCGTTAACGAAATCGTTCCTTTAATTGCTGCCAATGGCTTAAAAATCCATTCTTTTACAACCACTGCAGACTTATCGACAGATGGTACATATAACATAAAAGGATGGGCTTCATTGCCAAATGATATAGATAATTCTAATGATACTTTTAAGGTAATCATATTCAATCAATCGGCACCAAATGCAATGTTTACTTCAAGTGTTACAGGAGGCGATTTAACACTCACGAATACTTCGGGTGAAGGATTATCCGCAACTACTTATTCTTGGAGTTTTGGAGACGGGATTATTTCGAATGATAAAAATCCATCCCATACCTACGCTGCAGCCGGATCTTATGTTGTTTCGTTAATTGCAACAAATACATGTGGATCAGATACTTTGAATCAAACTATTAATGTTACAGCAGTAGGTCTTAATAACACCATAAATGCTAAAAACGTAATGGTTTATCCTAACCCTAATAATGGTCAATTCAAAATTGATTTCAAATTAAATTTAAAGGATAATGTAACCTTAAAAATAGTTAATCTAAGTGGCCAAATAGTATATCAAAACAATTTGGGTAGCACACTATCAGAAAACCTAAGCATTGACTTGAGCGAATTAGCTTCTGGAGTTTATACTTTAAGGGTAGAAGGTGTGAATACACAAATCACGAAGAAAATAAGTGTCATTAAGTAATTATTAAAGTAAAATAAAAAAGCCCCTGAGATTTTTCTCAGGGGCTTTTTTATTTAATATTATTTATAAGACAATCTCTTCTTCTTTACTATTATAAAAATGAAATTCTAAATAATGATGGCCGCTGAGGCCTTTTATTTTTATCCATTTTTTATATTTCATGAACCATTTAAATCGTTGAGAAATCAATCCCTTTTTTAAATAGGCTTCTATAAATGGATGAACTGTTAAAGAGATTCCTCTTTCGTTCTGTTCGTTTAAAATAAAATTAAGATTACTTTCGATTTCGTCTAGTAAAACAATGCTTGCCCTAATTTCGCCACTACCATCACAACTTGGGCACTTTTCTACCGTAACAATATTCATCTCTGGACGAACACGCTGACGCGTAACTTGTACTAAACCAAATTTGCTTGGAGGTAAAATAGTATGCTTGGCACGATCTTCATTCATCAAATCTTTTAAATGATCGAACAAGACTTTTTTATTGCTGGCTTTATGCATGTCGATAAAGTCAATCACAATAATGCCGCCCATATCGCGCAGGCGTAATTGGCGAGCAATTTCTTTAGCCGCTTCCATATTTACTTGCAAAGCATTTTCTTCTTGATTCACTTCGGCCGTATTTCTATTGCCACTGTTAACATCAATTACATGCAATGCCTCGGTATGTTCAATAATTAAATAAGCGCCACCCGGAAGGTTGACGGTTTTACCAAATAAATTTTTTATTTGTCTATCGATTCCAAAATGATCAAACATAGGCTCTTTGCCACGGTAATGTTTGACGATTTTATCTTGTTCGGGTGCTATTTGATGGATATAGGTTTTTACTTCTTCAAAAATAGTGGCATCGTTGATGTGCACATTATTGAAAGAGGCATTGAGCATATCTCTTAAAACGGTCGAGGTTTTATCAATTTCTCCTAACATTCTTTTAGCAGGTTCTGTCGAAACAATTTTACTGCTAACTGTATTCCATCTTTCTACTAATTCTTTAAGGTCGTTGTGAAGTTCTGCTACCCCTTTATTCTCCGAAACGGTTCTGATAATTACGCCAAAGTTTTTAGGCTTCACGCTTTCGATGATTTTTTTCAATCGATTTCTTTCGCCTGCACTTTTGATTTTTTTAGAAACAGAAATGACATCGCTAAAGGGTACTAAAACCACATAACGGCCAGCAAGCGAAATTTCCGCACTGAGTCTAGGACCCTTAGATGATATGGGTTCTTTGGCAATTTGAACAGGAATAAGCAGATTCTTACCTAGTATTTCGGTAATTTTTCCACTTTTATTAATATCAACTTCTAATGGAAAGTCGGAGATACTAATTTTTTCGTTTTTAGGAGCCGTTCGAACGCGTTTGGTATATTTTAATAACGTTTGTACTTGAGATCCTAAATCGAGGTAATGTAAGAACGCATCTTTTTCGTATCCTACATCTACAAATGCAGCATTCAAACCTGGCATAATCTTTTTGATTCGCCCTAAATAAATATCACCAACAGAGAAACTGTTATTTGTTTTTTCTTGATGAAGTTCAATTAGTTGTTTGTCCTGCAACAATGCCAATACTACTCCTTCGGGTGTAGCATTAATTACTAATTCTTTATTCAATGTAAATTTCTTTAATCACACACTGGTGTATTGAAATCAGCAAATAAAAAAATGGAGAAAACCTATAAAAACAAGTCTTGCACGATAGCTATACGCATATCGTGCAAGAAATTTTATAAGGTTAAGCTGTGCAGATTAGAAGATTACTTCTTCTTATGTCTGTTTTTTCTTAAACGCTTTTTGCGTTTATGAGTAGCCATCTTATGTCTTTTTCTTTTCTTACCGCTTGGCATAATTCCCAGTGTTAAAGTGAAACAATTATTTTTTTAAATTCTTTATATAATTATCAATGTTGACTAATATGTCTTTATCGATAATGTAAGCTTTTGCTTTTTTCAAAGCAGCAATGGCTGCTTCATTATTTCCAGTTTGTTCGTATGCATCGGCCAGCATGCCATATATTTCTGCATTAGGTTTCAGTTTTGCAACTGTTTCGAAACGCTTAATTGCCTTGTCAAATTGACCCGACTTCATGGAGAACAAACCTAAGTTTAAATTCGCATTTAAATTCAAAGAATCTACTTTTACTACCGCGAGTAATAATTGAATTCCTTGCATTGGATTTTGGCCTGCATCTACGATACAACTGCCTAAACCCGATTTAGCATCTAAATTACTCGGCTCTTTTTCTAGCGCAGATTGAAAGCAAGTGGTTGCTTTTTCAATCAATACCGGAATTTTACTAGAGTCCGAATTGTTTTTATATGCTTTTCGAAATGCTTCTGCTGCTAAAATATATTCTTTAGCATCGTCTGCAGATCCGCTTAAGTAGTAAAATGCAGCAACCGTAAATTGGTTGTTATTTGCATATGCTTCTGCAAGCTCTTTTATTTTTAATTCTTTTTCGTTTCCAGATAAATCGCCAAGCTCATTTTCTAGTTGAAGAATCATTTTGTTTGTGTTGTCTGCTAAACTCTTTTTAGCAGCGGCTATTTCTGTATCCATGCTAATGCTAGCACTTTCGGTGCTTTTATTAGCGGCAGCACCTGCTCTCATTCCATTACCAGTACCTGGCGGTTTTAAATCAAGTGTTAATAAGACAGTCATAATAATAATGATTGCCAGTAGAATTAACCATTGCGTTTTTTTAATGGATTGCATGAAAAATTATTTCGCTAATGATGCTTTGCTTTTGGTAGAATTTTTTACTTTTTCTACGAAAGTTTTTGCTGGTTTAAAACTTGGCACATAGTGCTCAGGAATTATAATTGCGGTGTTTTTTGAAATGTTACGAGCCGTTTTCTTAGCTCTTTTTTTAACAATAAATGAACCAAAACCTCTTACATAAACATTCTCGCCTTCTTGTAAAGAGCCTTTGATTACTTTGAAAAATGATTCTACCGTTTCTTGTACATCAACTTTTTCAATACCTGTTTTCGCTGCAATTTCAGCAATAATTTCAGCTTTTGTCATCTTTTATAATTTTTTAATGAATTTAACTTACGTTTTTTAAAGGGATGCAATTATAGCGCTTTTCATTGATATTCAGAAATAAAAAACAGAAAAAACCGCTTTTATTTGTGAATTCTTTAAAATTAAATGATTGATACTGTTTTAGTTAAAAAAAGAACCGAATTCTTCGCTATTAAATTAGTCAAATGCTTGTCGAGATTGTATTTTTGAGCAATAATGAAGGAAATAGCCCAACAACTCATTGCCTGGTATCATCAAAACAAGCGTGACTTGCCTTGGAGAAACACGCAAGACCCTTATAAAATATGGCTTTCGGAGATAATTCTCCAACAAACCAGGGTAGAACAGGGTACACCTTATTACCTGCATTTTATAGAAACCTATCCTACTGTTTTTGATTTAGCCAATGCACCAGAAGCACAAGTATTGCGATCTTGGCAAGGTTTAGGCTATTATTCTAGGGCCAGAAACCTTCATTTTGCCGCAAAAGAAGTGCTTGCTAAGTATAATGGCGAATTTCCAAACAATTATGAAACCTTGATGCAATTAAAAGGCGTTGGCGAATATACTGCTGCAGCTATTGCTTCATTTGCCTTTGGGGAGGCCAAAGCGGTTGTGGACGGCAATGTTTTTAGGCTGCTTGCTAGATTGTTTAATATTGCTACGCCCATCAATACAGGGGCTGGCAAGAAAGAATTTACTGTTTTGGCTAATCAATTAATAGACCAAGAAAATCCAGCCTTGTTTAATCAGGCCATTATGGAATTTGGTGCCATGCAATGTAAACCAAAGCCCATTTGCGAAACATGTCCTTTTCAACAATATTGTTCGGCATATGAACAGCAAAACATCGATCAATTACCCGTTAAAAACAATAAATTAAAAATCAGAGCACGCTATTTTCATTATTTGCATATCGAACACGAAGGCGGATTGTATATTAATCGTAGAATAGGAAAAGATATTTGGCAACATTTATATGAAATGCCCTTAATAGAAACAGTATCGGAATTACCCGAAAATGAAATGATGCAAAACGCAGAATGGCAAAATATTTTTGCTGATGCCACCATTACGATTCAACATATTTCCACAACATTTAAACATGTTTTAACACATCAGCACATTTATGCCAAATTTTGGAAAATCAACGTTAGCCCCGAATGGCATAAAAATCAAGCATTCTATCAATATATAAAGGATGACGAATTAAAGATTTATCCAATCCCAAGATTAATTGAACAGTACTTTCAAAAAAATACTTAACTTTATTTTGTATTTAAATTATATAATATGTCAGGAGTAAACAAAGTAATTTTAGTTGGACATTTGGGCAAGGACCCAGAAGTTAGACATTTAGAAAATGGGGTAGCTGTAGCTTCGTTTTCTCTGGCAACAACCGAAACGTACACGAATAAAGCCGGAGAAAAATCCGAGCAGACCGAGTGGCACAACATTGTATTGTGGAGGGGATTGGCAGAGGTAGCGGAAAAGTACTTGAAAAAAGGAAAACAGATTTATGTGGAGGGGAAAATAAGAACCCGTTCTTGGGATGACAAAGAAGGTATCAAGCGTTATACAACAGAGATTGTTGGCGACAGCTTTACCATGCTTGGCAAGAAAGAGGACGGAGCTAATTCAAATCCTATCAATCAAGCTGTTAGCGCACCCGCTACTACAGATGAAATAGGTGATGGTTTGCCATTTTAATGTTCACAAATCAATCAATTTTGGAAACAAACGCAGATCCTTATCCTAGTCTAGTCAGTGTAATTGGTCAGGTTCCATATTTGGAACCCGGCCAATTATTTTTTTACCTATTTGCTATTTTAATCTTTACTTTTTTATTAGGATTAATGAATGCAGCAAATATCGCATTTAATAATATCAGCGAGAGCCATATTTTTCTATTAAAAAAATCGGAAGAATCAGATGACACAAAAATACTCGCACTACTAGACAAACCGGCTACTTTAAAAGCAGCAATTGTTATTGCACAAACAATTTTATTGGTTGCTATTGTTGCCATTGCAGTTACGCTGCTCGATCGTATCGTATTTTTCCCACAATACCTATTTTTAGGCATTTTACTTAAATTAATTTTCATTGCTATTTATTTATTATTAACAGCAATGTATGTGCCCATTGTTTATGCGCAAAAACATCATCTATTATTTGTAAGAAAAATAACGGGTTTAATTCGATTTATTCAATGGTTACTTAAACCGCTCATTCTATTGATGCTATTGCTAACTAGGGCTATTAATAAAGTGGTAAAACCGCCCTTTCAATTTTCAGAAAAAGAATTCGATCAATTATTAGATTCTGATTTAATTAACGAAGAGAATGAAGACGAACAAGTTATTTTAAAAGGTATTGCAAATTTTGGAAATATTTCTGTGAAACAAATTATGCGAAACAGAATGGATATGGTTGCCTTATCTATTGATTTGAATTTTGAAGAAGTTTTTCAAACAATAAAAGACACCCGATATTCTAGGATTCCAATTTTTGAAAAAAACTTAGACACTATTAAAGGCATTATTTTTATAAAAGATATTTTAATTTACAGAGAACAAACTAATTTTGATTGGAGAAAATTAATCAGACCGGGTTTCTTTGTACCAGAGAATAAAAAAATTGACGACCTCTTAAAAGAATTCAGAGCAAAACATACGCATATAGCCATTGTGGTAGACGAATACGGTGGAACGGCTGGATTGGTTACTTTAGAAGACATTTTAGAAGAAATTGTAGGCGACATATCTGATGAGTATGATGAAGCCGATGATGAATTAAGGTATTCTAAATTAGATGAATTTAATTATGTGTTTGATGGTAAAACACCCATCAACGATTTGTGTAAAGTATTAGCCATTGCAGATGACATATTCGATGAAGTAAGAGTGGAGGCAGATACTATTGGTGGTTTAGTCTTAGCTATTGCGGGCCGCTTTTTATTTATCAATGAAAAAGTGGTTTTTGATAATTTTACTTTTACTATAGAATCTGCAGATAGACGAAGGATAAAAAGAGTTAAGCTGACTATTAATAAATCATTGTAATGTCTAGATATTTTATTTTTTATTTTTTATTTTTCATTTTTGCTGCTACGGCTTGCCAAAACGATTATGCACCCAAACCGAGGGGTTATTATCGCATCAATTTACCCGAAAAAAAATATCAAGAGTACCAGTCAGGATGCAACTATAGCTTTAAAATTCCTACTTATGCTGCTGTTTGGAACGATAGCTCCGAACACACCAATGCTTGTTGGAAAAATGTGGTCTTTCCGAGTTTAAATGGTAGAATTCATTTAAGTTATTATGCAATAAATTCTCCAAAAGAATTAATTGCATTAATGGAAAATGCGAGAAAGCTTGCCTTTAAACATACCATAAAAGCGGAAGGTATTGATGAGAGTAGAATTAATAATCCAAAGCATCATGTATATGGTTTGTATTACGAGATAGCAGGCAATACAGCTTCTTCGGTTCAATTTTTTGTAACTGATAGCACTAAACATTTTTTAAGAGGCGCATTATATTTTTATGCAGAACCTCAGGCAGATTCTTTGGCTCCACTTATTAAGTTTGTGAAAAAAGACATCAATGTACTATTAGCAAGTTTGGAGTGGAAGTAAATTAAAAATCTAAACTCAAAGAGACATAATAAACAGGAATTTTATTAACCACATTATTTTGCACTCCCCAAGCCATATCAAATCTTACAAAATAACCTAATAGCCTAGATCTTGCACCCCATCCATAGCCACCTACAATTGGGTATTTGGGTTCTATAATGGTTACTTTAACGGGTGATCCTTGCACCTCTATCTTGTTGAACCTATTTTCTATACTAAAAGGATCGGAGCCCAACCAAGCTGCACCAACATCTGCAAATGGCATTATCTGAAAATTCTTAATAAAGTCCGACTTGATGGGTCTATTTAATAGGTAAGCAAAAACTGGAATTCTAAGTTCGGCATTTGCCACTAAAAAATTATTTCCATTTCTAATGTTCTGGTTAAAGCCTCTTAAGTTTGTGGCCAAGGCTTGGTATTTATAATCTCTCGTTTTATCAATTTGAATACCATTGTTAAACTTAGGTATAAACCAACTATCTACGCCGCCTAAATAGTACATTACCTTTTGTGATGCAATAGAACTAGAACCTGCTAGTCTACCTGCAAAAATTATTTGGCGAGTTAGTTTTTGATAATGTCTAAAATCAAAACCAATGTTGACCATTTTATTTTTCGTATCATCTATGTCTAAAAATTCTTCGATGTAAAGCTTATATCTACTGCCATTGTAGAGGTTCAAGCCTTTGTTAATCGTATTATCATAAACATATTCTACTCTAAAACCAATATTGTTGCTATTGAAATTAGGCAGGTTTAAACTAAAACTATCTGTCGCTAAAGTAATTCTTTCGTCTCTTCTATAAAAGATAGCAGTTTTAATAGCACTTTGTTCGTTGAAAGGATATTTTAAAATACTTTTAAATTCATAGCTATTGGTTCTATTCGCACCAACACCTTGGTAATCGTCTCCACCTTGTTTGTAAAAAATAAATTGTTTATCAATTCTTTTTTTCAAATTTTCATAACTCAAAAAATATTCTGGAATGGTTAAGTTACCAGATAACCTAAAGCCGCCAATAAAACGATAATCTTCTAATAAATCAGCAGCGCCCACTTTTATCAATGCATTGATGGCAGCGTTTATGTAAATAGGTCCAACACCTGTAAATTGTTGGTAGCTATTGGTGATTAAGCTATTATCAACTTGACTCACAATATAACTGGTCGAAAAACTTGGCAAATATGGAATGGGTGCAGATTTTGAAAAGTAATCGTCGAGGCTTTTTTCTTTATTTGTTTTCTTTTTTTTCTTTTCTGATAAATAAATAATTTGATTCCCACTTGCCGTTTGAATATTTATCGGAATTGTTTTTTCACTTTTTATTCTTGGAAAGGTTGTTTGAAAAAAGTAATCGTTAGAGATTGGAATATTAACTTGCCCTGTATCTTTTATAGCCGCTAAAGAATCTTCTATTCTGCTGTTTTGAATAGAATCCAATAATGCAATTGCCGCTAATTTTTTTTGATTGTTAAATTTGAGCAGCATTTTTTCCAATTGCGTTTTTTTCTTCATCGAAAAATTGGTCCAAAGGCTAGTGTCGGTATTTCCTTCTGGAGCAATCAATCCAAATTTTAAATTATTATTCGACAACATGTCGGTGATGATTCTACTTTTTTTACTGATATCGTGTTTGTCAATATTTCTATCATAATTACTATGCTGTATTGTACTAAAGGAGTCTTTGTACACTACTATAGTGGTATCGTAATAAAATATGGTGGTATCGTATTGATAAGCAATAGCCGAGTCGAGCGAGAGAATTTTTCTATTGACAACACCACTTTGATCTGTTAAATAAGCAATTTTATCTTTAGCATATTCAATCGGCTTCGTTTCATTATCAAAAGGGGTATTGATTATTCTTTTACATTCATTCGATGTTTTGGTTAAATCAAAAAGAAATAAATCATAATTATTAATCATTGGAAAGTTTTTAAAAACTTCTTTCGCTAATGTATCCGCAATTCTATTAGAACTAAAAACAATTTTATTAGCACGGTCATAAAATCTCGGATTTAAATCGTCGAACCAGTCGTCGGTAATTTGTTCATCTCTTCTCGAAATAATGTCAAATAAGTAAAGATCGGATTGACCATTTTTTACTGCAGACAAAACCCATTTTCTACCATCTGCCGAATAATCTAAATCAAGTATTTTTTCATACTTGTACATTTTAATTAAATAATCATCTTTTTTGTTTGCCAGGTTGAGCACTTTAATTTGTGGCATACTTTTTTGTTCGTGGCTAATGGCTAGCAACAAACTACTGGGGTGCCAGGTAATGGTAACATCTTCATTATCAGAAACAAATGAGCTGCTTTTAACCCCTGATTTGTAAACCTTTTTGGTTTTTTGGGTATTTAAATCCAGCACATAAACTTTTATTTTACCTCTTTTATTAATGACGTAAGCCAGTTTCTTCCCATCTGGGCTGTATTTAAATGTTTTATAGTCTAGTGTAGCATTTCTTTTTTTACCTAAATGCACAAACTGTTTTAGCTTTGTCTCTTCCGATATTGCATTACTGGAATTCAGATATTGTTTCTTATAAAAGTTGAGCCATGCTTCGCCAAGCTCTTTAAAATCTAAACCCACAATATAAATAAAACCGTTTTCGGCATTTCTATTTACACGGGTCATGTATATAATGTTGGATATAGAAGAAGAACCAAAATTATCTACAATATATTTCCAAATAGAATGTCCAGCAGTTTTTGCATCTGTACTGGCCATTCGATTAAACTTTTTATATCGCCCATTTAAAATACCATCTTTTAGCGAATTGTCTAAATCTACATTCCAAGGTTCTGCTATATACGATTTTAAACCAGGCACAAACCAGTCTGGGAGTGTTAATAGAGTTGAGTTTGAAAGCTTTTCTTGTAAATTACCGCCGTATAATAATTCATTAATTAACACTTCGGCAATACCAGCTCTAATCTGATTATATAAGTGTTCGGTATTGCCGTCAAAATAAATAAATAATTTATTGCCAACAATTGGCGTAATGCCTCCAATGTTTTGTTGTTGATCGGTAATTAATCCTAAATTAGTTTGTACTAGATCGCTTAATTTATTATAAGCTAAAATTTCTATTCGACCGGCTAATTTATAATCTAAGGTATTTTCAATCTCTTTTAAATTTTGTTCGGCTATTCTACCAACCATAGCGCCTAATTCTTTTCCTTCTTTATAATAATAAGTATCGAAATGTGGAGAATGATAATAGAACCATTGAAACTCTTTGAATTGAACCCTGTTTTTTCCAAATTCGGTTTGCGAGCCCTGAGCCTGACCATAGCAAAGCCCTATTAGGTTAAAGCCTAATACCATTAAGGTTAATATACAACGAACAATAGGGTTCATGGCTTAAATGCAGGATATTCGAATTTAGTTATTTATTTACAGCTATCGAATAAAATATCTTATTTTTAACCTATAAATTCGGATTATGTTAACCATTAAAGCTTTTACTTTTAATGCATTTCAAGAAAACACTTATGTGATTTATAATGAGCATGCAACAGCAATTATTATTGACCCAGGCTGTTATGAAGTGTCGGAGCAACAAGTGCTACTCGATTTTATTGAAACAAATAAGTTAGAAGTTAAACGAATGCTGTTTACACATGCACACATAGATCATGTATTGGGTGCAGCATTCATAGAAAAAAAATTTGGTTTAAAAATGGAAATGCACGAGTTGGAATTGAGCGTATGGCGCGCAATTCCTAGTTATGCAAGCAATTACGGATTTGTTTATCAAGCAGCAGAGGAACCGGATTCTTTTTTATCAATACAAGATACCATTCAATTAGGAACAGATATTTTAACAATTATTTTTACACCAGGACATTCACCTGGCAGTATTTCCTTTTATTGTGAAGCGCAACAATTCATTATTGCTGGCGATGTATTATTTTTTAAAAGTATTGGCAGAACAGATTTAGCAGGTGGAAATTACGACACCTTAATTCAATCTATAAAAACAAATTTATTTACGTTGCCGGCAGATACAAAAGTTTATGCAGGGCATGGAATTACCACTAGCATAGGACAAGAGCGCACACATAATCCATTTTTACAATAAAATGCGAACCGAATTTTTCATCGCTAAGCGATATTTATTTGCAAAAAAATCGACCAATGCCATTACCTGGATATCTTGGATCTCTGTAATAGGCGTAACCATTGGTACTGCCGCTTTATTTCTTATTCTTAGTGTATTTAACGGTTTTGAAGAACTGAATTTAATTTATGCTAAAAAGTTAAGTCCAGATTTGAAAATTATTCCGAGCCTTGGCACAAAATTTAATAAGAGCAGTATAGATACCAATTTATTTATATCTCCTTCCATCAATTATTATGTAAATGTGTTGGAAGATAATGTTTTATTGAAATATAATAATTCACAATATTTTGCAACGCTCCGAGGGGTTAGCGAGCAATATTTACAGTCTAAAGAAATTGATTCTGTTTTAAGAGCAGGTACTTTTACTTTACATGAAAACGGACAAGCCTATGCCGTTATAGGTAAAGGAATAGAAAATGCATTGGGTATAGATATTACACAACCTATTGAACAAATTGTAGTACTAGCGCCAAAGCAAAATTCTCGTTTAAATACGCTAGATCCAGCTAGTTCTTTGAATTCTGCGGATATATATGCAAGTGGCATTTTTGCTGTTCAACAAGAAATGGATGAGCGTGTAATGTTTGTCCCTATTGATTTCGCGGAGAATTTATTTGCACAACAAAACAAATTAAGCAGTGTCGACATCTATTTAAATGATGGGGAAGATATGTTAGCCTATCAAAAAATAATAGCCGCAAAGTTGCCTGCAAAATTTATGGTGAAAAACAGATTTCAATTAAACGAATCGCTCTATAAAGTTTTGAATACAGAAAGATGGGCAGTTTATTTAGTCTTAACTTTTATTTTAATTATTGCTATTTGTAATATTATAGGTTCGGTGACCATGTTAATTATTGATAAGAAAAAAGACATTGCAGTTTTAAGAACCTTAGGGGCAACTAAAAATCAGATTCAAAAAATCTATTTTTATGAAGGCATGATGATTTCATTATTAGGTACTTTCATCGGATTATTTATTGGTGCTAGTTTTGCTATTTTACAAGCTAAATTTAAATTAATAAGTATTTATTCTTCTACTGGGGAGTATTTACAGGCTTATCCTGTTAAGTTGATATACACCGACTTTTTATTGGTTTTTGCTACGGTATTTATCATTGCATTTATTGCTAATTGGTTCAGTGCGAAACAAAGCAGTAATGCAAGTCATCACATTAGGTGGGCAATTGCAGCTAATTAAATACGGCTAAGTAATTCAATAAGGCTGCTATGTAAATTTTTTAGTGCCAAAGGAATATCCCAATTTTCTTTATTTCTTTTTTCTACATAATTAGAGATACTTCTAATTTGCAGGCATGGAATTTTTTCGTTCATACAACAAAAGAAAAAAGCAGCGCCTTCCATACTTTCTATTTGTGGATTATATAGATTTTGTGTTTGTAAAATACTACTTAATTTTCCATGTGTTTTATTTACAGTAATTGCCCTAACCTTTTGCATATGGGCTATTTGCACGCTGATGATATTTTGCTCTGGCACTAATTCTCCCCAAAGAAATGGAAATTCTTTAGGTGTTTGCAAACCTAGTTGTATCAATGATAAAAAAGAGTTGTCGTCTTCTGCGCCCATTTCGGCGAATAAATCTGATGTAATATGCAATACCTCACCAATAGTTAATTTTCTATCGAATGCCCCAGCAATTCCAATATTTATGGCTAAATCAAAAGTGCTTTTATTGAGCATTTTGGTTATATGATAGGTGGTATTAACCATACCCACGCCAGCAATTAAAAAGGTAATTTCATGTAATTTGTTTAAATCAACCGAAACCAAATTTTTAATTGGCTCAATCTCCATTTCGGTAGCCGCAACAATTAATATTTTCATACACGAAATTAGCAAATAGCAGGAAATTTATTCAACAATTAGCAGATAAGCTCCTGCTTTATTTATATTTGTAATTCATATAGCTAAAACATGGTTTTTATTACAAGAAGAGAGCGTTTTAACGCGGCACATAAGTTATTTAGAGAAGATTGGACACAAGAACAAAACACCGCAATTTTTGGTAAATGTGCTAATCCAAACTGGCATGGACATAATTATGAATTATTTGTTACTGTAAAAGGGGAAATTAATCCTGCTACTGGTTTTGTGGTTGATTTAAAAGACCTACGTGACATTATAAATAAAGAAGTAATTGATAAAATCGATCATAGCAATATTAATTTAGATGTTGATTTTATGAAAGGTAAATTGGCTTCTACAGAAGTATTAGCAGTCGAAATTTGGAATCAACTTTTGCCACATATAGAAAAAGATGGTGTGAAATTACACGGCATTAAATTATATGAAACCGAAAATAATTTTGTAGAATATTTTGGATAATTTTAGGATGGAAGAATCAAAAAATAAAAAAGGTTACCAAAAAATTGACCAATACAATCAAGAAAGTATAGATCAATTAGCCAAAAGTTATACTTCGCTGCTTAGTACAATTGGAGAAGATATTTCGAGAGAAGGAATCCTTAAAACACCTACTCGTGCTGCAAAAGCAATGCAATTTTTAACCCATGGCTATGATTTAAATCCAGCAGAAATTTTAAAGTCTGCCATGTTTAAAGATGATTATTCTCAAATGGTCATTGTAAAAGACATCGAAATTTATTCTTTGTGCGAACATCATTTATTACCATTTTTTGGCAAGGCGCACATTGCCTATATACCCAACGGACATATTGTAGGATTAAGTAAAATTCCTAGAGTGGCCGATGCCTTTGCCAGAAGATTACAAGTACAAGAAAGATTAACAACAGAAATTCTGAATTGCATTCAAGAAACCTTAAACCCATTAGGAGTTGCGGTAGTGATAGAATGTAAACACTTATGCATGAGTATGCGTGGTATACAAAAACAAAATTCGGTAACCACTACATCTGCATTTACAGGTGCTTTCGAAAACGAAAAAACCCGAGCAGAATTTATTCACTTAATAGGAATAAGCTTAGTTTAATTGTCTTTTTCGGCGCTTTCAGCGGGGTTTTCTCCCTCTTTGGGTTTATTAATGGCATCAAATAGTTTCTCCATTTTTGAAACATATTCCATAGAATCGTCGATAAAAAAATCGATGTTTGGAATGACGCGAACTTGATTGCGAATTTTTTCTCCTAATTTATATCGAATCTCACGGGCTTTAGCGCGTAATTCATTTAATAATAGTTCGTTGTTTTCGGCATTAAAAATACTGAGGTAAACTTTAGCAATAGAAAGATCGGGACTCATTCTTACCATGGTAATCGTAACGATACTACTGCCATGAAAAGACCAACCTTCTTTTTGTAAGATTTCACTTAATTCTTTTTGTATAACTCTTGCAAATTTTTGCTGACGTTTTGTTTCCATTTTTAATTTATTAAGTGCTCAAATTATCTTTTAAATAAAGTGCAAGTTCTTCTTTGGTCCATTTTTCTTCTAATTTGATGATGCTTGCTGCATCAGCAAATACAGGTGGTTTAGCTTTTTGCGTTAATCTAATATAATGATGATTGAATACATCTAATGCAATATGACAAGGTTTAATATCTGCAAATTCGAGCGCTCTCTTTTTGCTTCTAATATATAAATCCCAATCAGCACCTTGAATTCTCTCGTCCCATAAGCCCAATAAATCTAATGCTTTTCTATTAAATATTACGCTATTTCCTACAAAACCTTCTACGACTTTATTTTTGAATTGCTTATATCTTTTTGCAGAAAAAGATTCCCAATTACCATACATTAAATAATGCATAGCAGTTAAGAGTTTTTTTGTTTTTGGAATAAAGCCGGTTAAGTTTTTTATTAATTTCCATCGCCTACCTAAGCTTAAGGTTTTGCCTAAGCTTTCTACTCTTTCAATGCCACAAACAGTAATAACATCTAATTGATTTTTTTCCATGCTGTCTAAAATTTTTTGATCCCAGTTTGGAGAAACAATGATTTCATTATTTAAAAATGCGAAAATATCGTTTGAGGCAATTTTAATTCCTTGATTTTGGGTATATGGATAAGAATAATTAGTCTGGTTTGCAATTACGGTAGCCCCTTTTTCGATGAAAAATTCTTTGCTACCATCGCTGGAGTGATTGTCAATAATTATTAATTCAAATGGGTAATGCGTGTACTTTTTAAGGTTTTCCCAAAAAATTTCATTCATCTCCAATTGATTATGTATGGCAGTAATGATGCTAATCATAAATTTTTATAATATACAAAGATAGTATTATTCTGATTAGTGGATTTATACTAAATTGCATTGTTTTTCGGAAGGCTTGTAAGGCCTCCATTAATCTAAACTTTTTTAAATGAAGATTTATTTCAAGCTACTTTCTTTTGCAAAGCCGTTTAATCGATTTGTACCAAAGTATTTTATACTTGCGGTATTGGCCGTGATTTTTGGTTTGGCAAATTTTACGCTCATGATCCCTTTATTAAATGTGATTTTTGAAAAAGTGGAGGTTGTTACCATTATTGCCAAACCCCAATTTGCTTTAAATCTGGAGTATTTTAAAGGCATATTTAATTTTTACTTTGCAAGTATTTTTAAGACCTATGGTCAAGTAGGTGCTTTGCAATTTGTTTGTGTTGTTATAGTAGTTTCGGTTTTCTTAGCCAATCTATTTAAATACTGGTCGCAAAGGGTGCTTACTTCAATGCGCACGTATGTTGTTCAAAATATTAGAGCCGCTTTATTTTTAAAAATTACTTCTTTACAGGTTGGTTATTTTCATAGTCAGCGAAAAGGCGATTTAATGTCGAGCTTATCGAATGATGTCAACGAGGTAGAAAATTCTGTAGTCAGTTCGGTGCAAGTGATCTTTAGAGAACCGCTCATGATCATTGGCTACGTGGTGCTGCTTTTTAGTATGTCTGTTAAACTTACCTTTTTTACGCTATTAGTATTGCCTATATCTGGAGGTGTAATTGCTTGGATTTCTAGAAAATTAAGAAAAGAAGCTGAAGTTGGGCAAGGATTATTAGGCGAGATGTTAAGCATTATTGAAGAAACAATTTCTGGCATTAAAATTATCAAAGCATTTAATGCGCAACAATATGTAAGAGAAAAATTTGATCAACAAAATAATAAATACCGTAGTGTTTTAAAATTAATGTGGAATAAAAGAGAATTAGCCTCTCCAATTTCTGAATTTTTAGGCATCAGTATTGTTGTATTGGTTATTCTATATGGTGGTCGTTTGGTATTAGAAAACCAATCAGAATTAAATGCGAGCGAATTCATCACTTATATTATTTTATATTCTCAGATATTAATTCCTGCTAAAAATATTTCGAATGCGATCACGAATATTCAAAGAGGCATTGCCTCCGGAGCCCGCATTTTTAGTGTATTAGAAACAGATATAAATATTGTAGAAGACAAAGATGCTATTGCTAAAACGGATTTAAAAGATCAAATTGTTTTCAAAGATGTGAGTTTCCAATATGCCGATTCCAAAGTTTTAGAACAAATCAATTTGACAGTGGAGTCTGGAAAGATGATTGCATTGGTGGGTCAATCGGGTGCTGGAAAATCTACCATGGCCGATTTATTACCGAGGTTTTATGATGTAACAGATGGTCAGATTTTAATTGATGGCATCGACATTAGAAAAATAAAATTACACGATTTAAATCAGTTAATGGGCATTGTAACGCAAGAGTCTATTTTATTTAATGATACCATTTTCAATAATATTGCTTTTGGAAATAAATCTGCAAGTAGAGAAGCAGTGATAGCTGCAGCTAAAATTGCTAATGCTGATGAATTTATTGTAAAATTAGCTGATGGTTACGATACTAATATTGGCGACAGAGGCGACAAACTCTCTGGTGGACAGCGTCAGCGCTTATCTATTGCTAGGGCAGTATTAAAAAACCCTCCCATATTAATTTTAGACGAAGCCACTTCTGCATTAGATACCGAATCCGAAAAATTGGTTCAAGATGCCATTCATAAATTAATGCAAAATAGAACCTCTATTGTAATTGCTCATCGATTATCTACTATACAACATGCAGACACAATTGTTGTCATGCAAGATGGTAAGATTATTGAACAAGGAAAACATGCAGAATTGATTAGCCTAAATGGCACTTATAAAAAGTTAACAGACATGCAAAGCTTTCAATAATTAATATAAAAATTGTTGATTAGGATACCTGGTTTCGTGTAAGGCTTTTACTTTATCATAAATCAAATTTCTAAAACTTTCTAAGTTTGATTTATTTAAAGCAGAAATAAATATGGCAGGCGTATTGGTTTTACCGATCCAGCTTTTTTCAAAATCGGCTATACTCATTTCTCCATCTTCCGAATAAAATGCATCCACTTTATTGAATACCATAATCATCGGTTTATCGAGTACCTTAAGCTCTTTCAGCGTTTCGTTGACCACACTAATTTGTTCTTCAAAACTAGGGTGCGAAATATCTACTACTTGCATTAATATATCTGCTTCTTGTACTTCTGATAAAGTTGACTTAAAGCATTCTACTAAATGATGGGGTAATTTTCGAATAAAACCAACAGTATCGGAAAGTAAAAAAGGAAGATTAGCAATGACTACTTTACGAACGGTTGTGTCGAGCGTAGCAAATAATTTATTTTCAGCAAACACTTCAGATTTACTCAGCATGTTCATGATGGTAGATTTACCAACATTGGTATAACCAACTAAAGCAACTCGAATTAATTCGTTTCTGTTTTTTCTTTGTGTTTCGTTTTGCTTATCAATTATTTCTAATTTTTCTTTAAGCAATGTTATTTTTTGTAAAATAATTCTTTTGTCGGTTTCTATTTGAGATTCTCCTGGTCCGCGCATACCAATACCCCCTTTTTGTCTTTCTAAGTGGGTCCAAAGTCTTTTTAAACGAGGCAACATATATTGGCATTGTGCAAGCTCTACTTGCGTTTTAGCCTGAGCAGATTGCGCTCTTTTGGCAAAAATATCGAGAATTAAACTGCTGCGATCCATCACTCGACATTTTAATTCATACTCTATATTTCTTAATTGCGATGGACTTAATTCGTCATCAAAAACAACAATGTCTGCTTCTTCTGCTTTAACATATTCGCAAATTTCTTCGAGTTTTCCTTTACCTACATAGGTACGAATATCTGGGCGTTGTACTTTTTGTGTAAACTGATGTATACAAGTTCCTCCTGCTGTTTCAACAAGAAAGGCAAGCTCGGCTAAATATTCTTTTTCTTGTGCTTCTGTTTCGTCTGGCGTAATAATTCCTACAAGCACAATTCGTTCTTGTGCGGCACTTGTATTATAAAGTTGTTTTGCCATTTATTCTGCTGAACGCAGCGATTTAACATAGCTTGCTACTGCATTGATTTCTGTTTCAGAAAGTAGATCTTTATAAGCAGGCATTAAATTTCTACCATGTTTGATAATTCCGATAAGTCCTTTGTTTTCGCACATAGAAGCGGTTAAGTTAGATGCGCCATTTATACCCGCTTTACCATCTTCGCCATGACATTTTAAACAGTTATTGATATAAATAGCTTTTCCATGTGCAAGGGCATCATAGTTTGTAGCCGCTGTATCTATTACTACACCATTCATGTTTGCTTTTTTAAGCATGACATTTTTTGTGGTAGATAAAAAATAAATGTAAATAAATAAGAAGGTTGAAATCAACACCATTGCTTTATTCTTTTTCTTAAATCCAATTATTCCTAATACCAAACCAATAATGGTAAGTGTTAATTTTAAATGAAACCAGCCGCCAATATTTTTCATACCAATTTGAGTTATTAAATAAATACCAGTAACTAAGAAAATAGTACTGATAATCATACTGATTACTTTGGTATAAGATTTGTATTTATCAAGCGCTGTAGTTTTGTCAAAAACCAATAGCATTGATTTTACCACATAATCAATAATAAATAGGACTGCACTGGCAATGTGTAAGGTTTCAATTAGTTTCATTTTTATCATTTTTATTTCAACAAATATAATCATAGAAAGCATAAGGCTCAAATTATTACCATAAATTGTTTAATCCTAAAGAAATTAGTAGCTTTAATATTGATCCATTAAATCGTATTCGTAAAATTACTTTATATGAAAAAAACATTATTATACTGCTTGTTTATATTGTTAAGCTTGCGTGTTACAGCCCAACAAACTTTTCCAATAAATGGCGTGGCAGAGGTAGTGCCAAATAAATTTGCATTGATTGATGCTAGCATTTATGTTGATGCACATACCCGTTTAGCCAAAGCGAGCCTTTTGATTGACGGTGGTAAAATTGTAAGTATTTCAGAAAAAGTAAATATTCCGGCAGGGTATGTGGTTATCAATTGTATCAATAAAATTATTTATCCTGGATTTATTGATGCCTATACGAGTTATGGATTGTCGGAAACAAAAAATGAGGGTAATTCCGAAGACCCTATTTTTATTAGTACTAAAGAGGGTGCATATCATTGGAATGAAGCGGTAAGAAGTGAATATAATGCAATTACTAATTTTAGTGTAAAGCATTCGGATCCTACTATATTTCGTTCGCAAGGTTTTACGGTGGTAAATACCTTAAAAAAAGATGGCATTTTTAGAGGCACGAGCGCGTTGGTTTCTTTAGGCTCAGAAAGAGATAATTTATTAATTATATCTCCAAATGCCGCATCTGCATTGTCTTTCAGAAAAGGAAGTTCAAAACAAGATTACCCATCTTCTTTAATGGGCAGCATTGCATTAATTAGACAAAGTTATTATGATGCAAAATGGTTAAAAGATAATAAAGGGAAAGTCGAATTTAATCAATCACTGCAAGCAATTAATGACCAACAATCGAAAATTAAAATTTTTGAAGTAACAGATGTGCATGATATTTTTAGGGCACAAAAAATAGCAGATGAATTTAATATCAATTATATTTTTAAAGGCGCAGGAAACGAATACCAACGCATAGCGGAACTAAAAAAAATAAATCCAATCATTATTATTGGTTTAAATTTTCCTAAAATATACGACGTAGAAGATTATTTTGATGCGGGTAATATTTCCTTAACAGAATTAAAAAACTGGGAACTAGCCCCAAGCAACCCAGCAGCATTAGCCCATGCGAATATTAAATTTTTACTCAGTACTAGTGATTTAAAGAAACCAAGCGAATTTTTAAACAACCTTAGAAAGGCTGTAAAATATGGTCTTTCGGAGGAAAGTGCGCTTAGCGCATTGACCGAAACACCAGCAGCTGTATTTGGAATTAACGATCAAGTGGGTAGTTTAAAAAAGGGTATGCGTGCTAATTTTATTATTTGTTCTGGAAATATTTTCAAAGAAGAAAGCGCTACTATTTTATCAACTTGGATTGATGGTAAGTCTTATGCTATTAATCCAGCAAACGAAAATGACATTAGAGGAACTTATCAAGTAACAAATGGTAATATTGGAACAAAAGAAATTATCATCAAAGGAACACTAATTGATTTAGTAGCTACTGGAATAAAATCAGACAGTACAGACTTGGCTATCAAACTTAATTATTTTGAAAATCAAATCTCTATGATTTATGATCCAAGTATTGATTCGACAAGCATTGGGAAGTTTAGATTGAATGCCAGCTTTGTAGGAAATCAAATGATGGGAAGCGGAACAGGCAGCGATGGAAAACCATTTAACTGGACTGCGAATAAGATAAAAGCATTTCAAGAACCTATAGTGGCAAATGAGGCTATTCAAAAAGAAAAAGAATTAAAATTAGGGCCTGTATATTATCCATTTACAGCTTATGGAACTACAAGCACCTTGCAGGCCGAAAAAATGCTTATTAAAAATGCGACTATTTGGACAAACGAATCTCCAGCTGTTTTAACCGAAACAGATGTATTAATTAATAAAGGAAAAATTGTTCAAATAGGAAAAAACATCCAAGCGCTCGATGCAAAAGTAATTGACGCTTCTGGAAAGTATTTAACCAGTGGTATTATTGATGAACATTCGCACATTGCTATAACAAGAGGCGTTAACGAAGGCACACAAAGTAATACTGCAGAAGTACGAATAGGAGATGCATTAGATCCAGACGACATTAATATTTACAGACAATTAGCTGGTGGCGTAACTACTGCGCAACTTTTACATGGTTCTGCCAATCCTATTGGCGGACAAAGTGCGGTTATTAAATTGAGATGGGGGAAAATGGCGGAAGAATTAAAATTTGAAGGTGCGAGTCCATTTATCAAATTTGCTTTGGGAGAAAATGTGAAGCAAAGTAATTGGGGTGATAGGCAACAAACGCGCTTCCCTCAAACCCGCATGGGAGTTGAACAAGTGTATATCGATGCATTTACAAGAGCTAAAGAATATGAATCCGAAAAATTAAATTACTCGAGACTCAGTGCAGCAGCAAAATCAAAAACCATCAGCCCTCGTTTTGATTTAGAATTAGAAACCATGCTTGAAATTTTATATAAGAAAAGATTCATTAGCTGTCACTCTTATGTTCAATCAGAAATAAATATGTTGATGCATGTAGCCGATTCATTTCAATTTACAGTAAATACCTTTACGCATATTTTAGAAGGCTATAAAGTAGCGGATAAAATGAAAGCACATGGCGCAAATGCTTCCACATTTTCTGATTGGTGGGCTTATAAATTCGAAGTAATGGATGCGATTCCATACAATGCAGCTATTTTAACAAAAGTTGGTGTGAATACTGCAATTAATTCGGACGACGCGGAAATGGCTAGAAGACTTAACCAAGAAGCCGCCAAAGCCATTAAATACGGTGCTTTAACAGAAACAGAAGCCTGGAAATTAGTTACTTTAAATCCTGCTAAAATGCTCCATATCGATCATCGTGTGGGCAGTATTAAAGTAGGAAAAGATGCAGACGTAGTATTATGGAATACCAATCCATTAACTATAGATGCTAAACCAGAAAAAACAATTATTGATGGGGTCATTTATTTTGATGCAGCAAGAGATTTGGAATTAAGAACTCAAGTGGCAAAAGAAAAGGAACGCCTCATTCAAAAAATGTTAGACCTAAAAAAATTAGGTATGCCAAGTCAAAAGGCAGCTATTAAAGAAAAAAAATTATATCACTGTGATGACATGGAACAAGAAATGTCTAACTAAGCTAAATAGGATGAAAAAAAGTTTATTAATTTTTGCATTAAGTATGGTCAACTATGCTTATGCACAACAAAAAGAAAATATCATATTCGCTGGAGCTACTATTCATATTGGGAATGGCGAGCTTATAGAAAATGGAACAATCCATATTAAAAATGGAATTATTGTTGCAATAGATAATGAGCCATCTGCCAATGCTACGATTGACCCAACCGCAATCGTAGTTAACGCGAAGGGTAAACATATTTATCCTGGTTTAATTGCGCCCTATAGTAGATTAGGTTTAGAAGAAGTAGAAGCCGTGCGGGCCACCTTAGATTATCGCGAAGTGGGAGAATTAAATCCAAATGTGCGCGCCCTGATTTCTTATAATACAGATTCGAAATTAATTCCAACGGTGCGGAGTAATGGCGTGCTAACAGCAATGACGGTGCCCGAAGGCGGAATTGTTACGGGCAGTAGTTCTTTAATGAAATTAGCGGGTTGGAATTGGGAAGATGCCGTATATAAAGCCGATGTAGGAATTCATTTAAATTGGCCGACTATGCGTATTTACAGTGCTTCCTGGGCACCATCTGCCGAAGACCAAAAATCCAATACCGAAAAAAGATTTATAGAATTAAGAAAATTTTTTAATCAAGCAAAAGCATACAATGAAATAAGTCGCCCTTTAGTTAAAAACTTAAAGTTTGCTGCCATGCAGGATTTATTTTCTGGCAAGAAAAAATTATTTATTGCAGCAGATTATTCAAAAGATATTATTGCTGCTGTAAACTTTTCAAAAGAATTTGGTATTACGCCAATTATAGTAGGTGCTCGAGACGCGCATTTAGTGTTGAATTTTTTAAAAGAAAATAATATTGCCATTATTTTAGAAAACGCCCATTCACTTCCGAGTAGAGAAGACGATGACATAGATTTACCTTATAAAAAAGCAGCTATATTATACAATGCTGGTATTAAGTATTGTATGGCTATTAACGGTAGTTGGCAACAAAGAAATCTTCCCTTCGAAGCCGGAACGACTGCTGCTTATGGTGTTCCTAGAGAAATGGCGCTTCGCTCAGTTACTTTATCGGCAGCAGAAATATTGGGAGTAGCGGACAATTTAGGCAGTTTAACAAAAGGCAAAGACGCCACCTTGCTCATCTCAACAGGTGATTTATTAGACATGAAATCTTCAAGCGTAGAAAGAGCTTGGATACAAGGTTCTGAAATTAAATTAAAAAATTCTCAAAACGAACTCAATGAAAAATACTTAAAGAAATATGGTATAGACCAATAAAAAAAGGCCTCGAATTTCGAGGCCTTTTTTTATTCTATTAATTTTATTTCTTCGACTTGTAATACTTCTTTGGTTAAATTATTTTGTACAAATGCAACTATATAACATTTCTTTTGCTTGTATTTCGAACTAATAGTTGTAGTATATGATTTTGAAATGATTCGACCGGCAGATTTAACACTTCCGCTCAAACGATCACCCCAAGCACCATTCAGGCTTGTTCTTAATACATGGCGATGTGCAAAGTCTGGAACATTCTCTGGAATATGACCATACCATTTTTGCCAATTAATGATACTGTCTTCTACTAAATAAACCACTAATTGTTGATTGATATTCCCTTTTTCTAGGTATTCAATTTCTACATCTAAATTTAAATTTCTACTCAGTGTATCATAGCTTTTGGAAAGGCTTAAGTTAAGCGCTGTTTTTTTATTTAATTCCATCGCAATACTCGAAGACCATGCTGTATAATTGAGTAGTCTATTAGAAAAAATACCATAATCACCGTCTACGGCTTGTCTGTTTACCATTCCTTTTGGTAAACCGGCTGTTTCAATATTAAAGAATTTATCTAACTCATCGCCAACCGGTGTTTTAAAATTATAACTCAATTTGCCAGTTTTGTTTGTGTCTGCAAAAAAGCTGCAATGGGTAGCTACCACTATCACGCGGCCTTTGTATATAGAGTCTAGTTTAATTGCTTCTAATCCAGCAGGAGGGCAATTTCCGCAATTATGTCCTGTAAAATCTTCTAATAAAATTTTACGGCCACCTTCTGTAACATTTACCTCCTCTGTGTAGGGTCCTGTAATTTCATCGCATGCAGCAAATGTAAATGCAACGAATATGCCAAACAATAATAAGCTACTATTTTTCATTTTTTTCATTTTTTTCATTTTTAAAAAGTACTACTAATAGAAAGTGATAATCCGTACGAAGCAGGAATTAATCTACATACACCTCCAACACATAAAAATCCTTCTCTTTGTTTACCATAGCCAACAATAAAACGGGTGGCATTTTTAGTATATCCAAAACTACCACTATAATAATGTGCTCGTTTTTCTACAATGGCATTACCATAATTATATTGATCTAATGCAGCAAAAAACCAATGTGGCGAAACAGTATATTCTGCTAGTGCTACAGCCCAATCGCCAAAATCTTGTTTGGTTCTCATGCTTTGTAATTCTGCTCGAAAAGTTTTTTTGCTATTGATTTTATATTGCATTTCAAAAACAGCGATATGCGCAAATACAGTTCCATATCCAGATACATTCTGCACTTTGTCTTTATTGAAAACTTGATACATATACGTATATGTTGTTTTTAATTTTGGACTGATTTTTTTTACAACTTCAAAATTGAGGTCGCTGTATAATAATATATCTCCTTTTGTGAAAAACGCGGCAGTATATCCTTGCTCGTTTCCAGTTTGAGTAGTATCTAAATTATTTGCATTGGAGAAGTTAACAGTAAACAAAGTACCATATTTACCACCAAGCATACTGCCCTTTTTAAAATTATACGAAAGCTCAAATTGCTCTCCTATTTCTCCTAATGGCTGCGTAGCATAGGGATAGAAGGCAGGTAATGCATAGGTGTGCTGCTTACTTATTGCAGGTAAAAAACTCATCGTGAGATTATTTACATCCGCATTTCTATCCGATCTAAAATCCATATTATCTACTCGCTTTGCAGATGCAGATAAACTAAATCCTTTGATAGAATAATTTGCACTGACAAACAAGGCTTCTCCTTTTTTGTAAATAAAACCATTGGTTAAACTAGGGTCATTTATTTTATAGGCATACTCAGTATAAAAATTAAATTTATCAGATATAAAATTAAATCGTCCGGCAAATGCAGCAACGTTTTCTGGTAAAATTCTTATGGGGTCGTTGTCTGCTTGGTATTTACCCACCATGCTACCACCTAAGATATAGGTATAGCGTGCCTTTTCGGGGTTAAACTCTGGCAGAAAAGTACTTAGTATTTCATTTAAATTAAATTCAGCGTCTAAACCCCTTACAATTCCTTCTCCTTTTGCAAAATAAAATCTTTGCTTGCCAATGACGCTTTTTAAATACACACCCGCTGTAGGTTTATATTTTACTCGAATACCATCCATGGCATTATCTATACCCAAACCGCGTTCTTCGTAACTTCTAAAAATTAAACCAGATCCAAATTGTTCGTAATAATTCCCAATGGTAAATTCTAAATCATCGTTGGTATAGGTAGCGTAGCGATAGGTAATATCGCTGCCATTATATCTAGGATCAAAACCCAGCAATGCTTTTTCGTAAGACTCGTAACGCATACCTGCTTTGAAATTCCCATTGATATAATTTAAGTTTGCAAAACTATTCATTCTAATTTTTTCGCTTACTTCTTTTGCACCAATGGTAGAGTCCACCAAATAATTTTGCGCCATCATTTGAAAATTTCCATGAATTTCCCCTGCACCAAATTTATTCATTTCTTGGGCCTTCGCTAAAAAAGGAAAAGACAAATAGAAAAGTGTTACTGCTAAAACTTTTTTCATTTTATTTATTTTACCTCTGGATTAATGCAGCCAAGTAGTTTTTCGTATAATTCATTTTCGTCACCAGGCGCATAACCCGCATGTTGATAAATAATTTCGCCTTTACCATTGATTAAAAATGTGTGTGGAATATCACCTACATTTAATGCACGTTTTAAATCTGCATTTGGATCTAATAATATTTCGTATTCCCATCCTCGTGTATTTACAAAGGGCTTTACTCGTGCAGAATTTCTAGCATCATCTATAGAAACAGCATAAATTTTTACGCCTGTTACTTTTTGCCAATCTTCGTAAAGATCTGCTATAGCGGTTAATTCTTGCACACAAGGTTTACACCAAGTAGCCCAAAAATCTATAATAATAGGCTTGCCATCATTTACCATATTAGCGGTATTGAAGGTAGCACCATCAATTGTTTTTACATTTACGGCTGGGATTTTATTTTGCGCATTTACGCTTAACAGGGCACAGATAAATAAAAAAAGTAATGTTATTTTTTTTGCCTTCATTGTGTAAATTTTTTTGCTAATCTAAACAAATATCAGCTTATTGAAAATAAAAAAACAGCCAGTAAAATACTGGCTGTTTTTTAAAAATGTATTGGTTAAAATTATCTAGTTAAAACTACTTTCGCAGCAACCGATTCTGCACCAACTTTAACAACTGCTTGGTATATACCGTTTGCAATAGATGCATCGGCATTCCAAGTAAAGAATTTAGAACCACCGTTAACAGTACCGTCTTGGGTAGCATATACTTTTCTACCCATTAAGTCGAATATTTCTAAAGTAATATCGCTTGTTAAAAATGGCATTTTAACTTCGAAATTAGTTGTGCCATTAGATGGATTAGGGAATGTACTTAATGCAAAAGATTTTGCAGTTTGAGTACTTACACCAGAAATATTAAAGCTTTTGTAATTCGCATTTAATATTTCGCCTGTTGCCGCACTAGAAACCCAAGCAATGATTACCATTTTATCTTTGTTCTCACCAGCTTTTAATTGGTAAGATGCTGCATAAGTATGTGTAGTGTTTACTAATAATGTTTCTGGTAAGCTACCAAATGCACCATCAAAACCACCTAAGATATCACGTCCAACATGGTCGTAAACCATAGCAGCAGCAGGTACAGGATTTGGCTTTGATTCGTAACCACCCATTGCACCATTTGCACCACCCGAATAAGCGTTTGCTTGATTCCAAGTTGAGCCAGTTCCTCTCACACCATCTTCTGTAACTACTACATTGAATCTGTAGTCGCCAATTAAATCGGTAGCCATTTTACTAGATACAGATATATCATATGAGTTAGAAGTCGCATTCCAAGTTGCATCTACATCTACATCACATGGTGTAAATCCATTGATGCTTGCATTATAACGATCAAAGAATTCTGAAGGATCTGCTTCGCCACCTTTACGGTCTACTAAACCACTTGGGTAACCAGCAATTAAAGAAGCCATACCCGCATCATAAGCATCTACTGTCATTGGATCGCCATTGTGAACCGCAATAGTTAATGCAGTTGTAGGGAATGCATTGTGGATTGAATCCATAAATACAGCACCTCTTGGACACCATTGGCACCATGTACCTGTTCCTTCTTCAAATACAATACGCTTAGTTGGTTGAAATGCTAAAGCAGAAATTGTTTGTGTTAAAGTATCGTTTGCATGATTAGCATCACCTGTTGCCTCAACCCAAACCTTTACTGGCCAGGTACCTGGAGCAGGAATGGTAAATGGAACATTGTGTGTGAAATCGTAAGTAGCATTTGTTGTAATATTTAAACCAGTAATGGTATTAGATTTTATTAAACCATTGGCTAAATACTTAACAGTTAAACTTGTGATCGGAGCAGTACCAACATTTAATACCGTTCCGGTAATATTAACATTAGCACCAGCACCACCAAAGTTGCTGAATGTTAAAGCAGATAATTCTACATCGTTTGAAGGTTGTACACCTGGAATGAATTTATAATAGATGTTATCTTCGTAAGTATCTGCATTACCACCATTGGTAACCAATGATGGCGTATTAGGCGCGCCTGTTACAGTGAATGCAGTTGATCCATTTATTTGAATACCTAAGGTTAAAGTTAATGGTGTTAAATAAGTTCTTTGATCTACAATGTAAATATTGTTGGTTGTTTCTTCTAAAACAATTCCCCAATAAGACCAGTTTGTTCCAGCAGAACCTGGTGCAGAATAAGACGCAAATTGAATCCATTGTTGACGATTAGGATAATCACCGAACATTTTAGTTCTGATAACATCGTTAGCACCCGAACCCGCTAAACCCCAAACCATAATAGAGTTGTTTGGAATACTTGCACTTGGCAAAGCAGCATTGGTAGCAGTTGGAGGAGTAACTGCACTAGTTGTGAAAGTTAACACACCAGAAGTAGATACTTTAAATTCTGTTACAGGATTTCCGTTAAATAAGAAAGTAAAATCACCTGGTAAAAACACAGTAGTAGACCAAGCAGGACTTGCATTGGTTGCTGCTATATTAGTATAACCAGTTGTACCAGGTTGTTCAATGTCTTGGTTAACATTACCTGGGTTTTGATTTGCCGTTAGGTATGGCAAATAATAGTATTGTGCATCTGCAACTAATGCAAAAAGCACAAAGATCAATAGCGTAGATAATTTTTTCATCAATTTTTATTTTTATTTTGTAAGTGAATGTTGTTTAAAAGCTAATATAATGGGCTCATTAAAGTACCATATTAAAGCAATTTTATTAATTAAACAAATAAATATCGTTAAAATCCTTATTTTTGAATTTTAAACAATCATTTTGATATGAAAAAAGCACTTTTGGTATTCGTTTTAACTCTTTTGTTCCAGGTTTCCTTTGGGCAAAATTTAGCATTTGTAAACGCCGAACCAACAATTACCGGAAACGACACAGACTTAGCCTACATTAAATTACATGTAAAAAACATTGGCACTGTTTCGCAAAATGTTTATGCGAAACGCAAAATCCAAACTTTAATTAATGGACAACAATCTTATTTTTGTTTTGGAGCTACTTGTTATCCACCAGCAGTAAATAAATCAACAGATATATTAACCTTGGCACCAGGTGATGAAGACTCTACTTTAAAAACTTATTGCAACCCAAGAGGAACTGCGGGTACTTCCATTATTAATTACTGTGTGATTACAGCAAACAATTCAGACTCTGTTTGTATTACTTTAACCTATAATCAATTGGCTACGGGTATAATTTATAATAGCAATAAATTATTTGTGAATGCATTTCCCAATCCTGCAACAAACGAAGTAACCTTATTATATAATACGGAAAAAGTATATACTAGCAAAGAGCTTGTAATAGCTGATTTAGCTGGTAAAATCATAGACAAAATTATTGTTGATGCGACAGAAGGAATAGCTAACATTACCACAAACGATTATCCGAATGGTGTTTATGTTTGCAGGTTAATGGCAGATGGCGCGCCCATTGCTTACACAAAATTAGTCATCCAAAAATAATTTAGCATTACAAAAAAAGCCCTCGAATTTTCGAGGGCTTTTTTTATGTATTAAATTTCGATTTTAATTGCGCAAGCATGCTTGCCATATCTTGCGGCTCTTTATTTTTATTTTCTTTTTGTTGATCATTGTTTCGCTTTATAGGATTGCTCGGGTTTCCTTTTAAAGAAAGCGCAATTCTTTTTCTAGCCACATCAATTTCTAAAACAGTTACCTCTAATTTTTGTGAAACCTTTACCACCTTTGCGGGATCATCTATAAATCTATCGGCTATTTGACTAACATGTATCAAGCCGTCTTGATGCACCCCAATATCTACGAAAGCCCCAAATTTAGTGAGGTTGGTAACGATACCTGGCAGTTTCATACCAATTCTTAAATCCGAAATTTCCCGAATACCCGAAGCAAATTCAAATTTTTCAAATTGTTCACGCGGGTCGCGGCCGGGTTTAGCCAATTCGGCAAGTATATCTTTTAAAGTCGGTAAGCCAATTTCTTCACTGATGTATTTTTTTAAATCAATTTGTTTTCTGATTTCTTCTTTGGTCATTAAATCTGCAATGGAGCATTTTAAATCTTTTGCAATACCTTGTACCAAGTCATATCGCTCTGGGTGTACCGCACTACTATCTAATGGATTTGACGCATTGCTAATTCTTAAAAATCCTGCAGCTTGTTCAAATGCTTTATCTCCAAGCCTTGCAACCTTTTTAAGTTCAGCTCTGTTTTTAAATGCACCATTGGCATTTCTATATTCAATAATATTTTGTGCAAGTTGTGGTCCTAGTCCAGAAACATAAGAGAGAATTTCCTTCGAAGAAGTATTTAATTCTACCCCAACGGCATTCACACTGCTCATGACTACATCGTCTAATGATTTTTTTAATTTTGTTTGATCTACATCGTGTTGGTATTGTCCAACACCAATCGATTGCGGATCTATTTTTACCAATTCTGCTAATGGATCCATTAGTCTACGACCTATTGAAATCGCACCTCTTACGGTTAAGTCCAAATCTGGAAATTCGTTTCTGGCTACTTCCGAAGCAGAGTAAATAGAGGCGCCACTTTCGTTTACCATCACTACTAAGCAATCTGCTAAATTCATTTTTTGGATAAAATCTTCGGTTTCTCTACCAGCAGTTCCGTTGCCAATGGCAATCGCTTTTATTTGATGCTTATCAACTAACTGTTTAATAGTTGCGGCAGATTCTCTTAATTTTTTTTGTGGTTCGTGCGGATAGATGTTCGTGTTTTCTAGCAATTTTCCTTGCTCATCTAAACATACTACTTTGCAACCTGTTCTAAATCCAGGGTCTATAGCCATTACAGACTTTTGGCCAAGTGGTGCAGCTAATAAAAGTTGTCTTGCGTTTTCTGCAAATACACGAATGGCTTCTTCGTCTGCTTTGTTTTTGGTGAACACCCTTGTTTCGGTTTCCATCGAAGGGGCTAATAATCTTTTATAGCCATCTTTAATTGCGAGCGCTACTTGTTCGGCGCTACTGTTATTGGCTAGTATAAATTGTTTGTTTAAAATGTCAATGGCTAATTCTTCATCTGGTGCTAATTCGAGTGAAACAAAAAGTTCTTTTTCTGCTCTGCGCATCGCTAGTATACGGTGAGAAGGCGCGTCTTTAATGGGTTCGGACCAATCGTAATAATCTTTGTATTTAATGGCTTGCTCTTCTTTTCCCTTCATTAATTTACTTTTGAAATGGCCTTTATTTAAAAACAAATCTCTCAAATGAGCTCTTGCTTCTGCATTTTCTGCCATGCTTTCTGCGATAATATCTCTTGCGCCTTGTAAAGCTTCTTCAATAGTATGCACGTCTTTTTCGGCATCAATAAATTTGGATGCAGCGGTGTTTAGTTCGATTGTTGTTTGTTCAAAAATTAATAGCGCTAAGGGCTCTAGCCCTTTTTCTTTAGCAATGCTAGCTTTGGTTTTTCTTTTGGGTTTATAGGGCAAATAAATATCTTCTAAGGAAGACATGGTTTCTGCTGCATTTATTTTTTCGATTAGTTCTGGACTTAGTTTACCAAGTTCTTCTAATGATTTAAGAATGGCTTCTCTGCGTTTATCTAAATCTCTTAATTGTGTAATGCGATCTCTGATGGCCGAAACCTGCACCTCGTCTAGTGTTCCGGTTACTTCTTTTCTGTATCGAGCAATAAATGGAATGGTTGCGCCTTCATCTAATAATTCGACTGTTGCATTTACTTGTTTTTCTAATACCCCTAATTCTTTTGCAATTTTATGTTGATGTAAATTCATAGTCGTGTTTAATTCTTATTCAAGCAATATTAAATAAAAAAAGAGTGACTACAAGCCACTCTTTTAAATTAATGAATTAAATATTTTTTTATTTTCTTGCGTACATCACTTCTTTTACCGCCGCAATAATTTTGCTAGGGTTTGGTAAATATTCTTCAATTAAAGTAGGTGCGTAAGGTAATGGAACATCGCCACCCATTACTCTTAAAATAGGAGCATCTAAATAATCGAATGCATCTTTTTGAACTTTAAAAGTTACTTCTGTTGCAATAGAACCTAAAGGCCAAGACTCTTCTATAAATACCATTCTATTGGTTTTCTTTACCGAGTTAATGACGGTTTCGTAATCAATTGGTCTCACGCTTCTTAAATCAATCACCTCTGCGCTAATGCCTTCGTTTGCTAATAGATCGGCAGCAGCCATTACTACTTTCACCATTTTACCAAAACTCACCAAGGTAACATCGCTACCTAATCTTTTAATATCGGCTACGCCAATTGGAATATAATATTCTTCTTCTGGTACATGTCCTTTGTCGCCATACATTTGTTCCGACTCCATAAAAATTACAGGATCCGGATCGATGATAGCAGATTTTAAAAGACCTTTTGCATCGTATGGATTAGAAGGTACTACTACTTTTAAACCAGGGCAGTTTGCATACCAGTTTTCAAAACATTGAGAATGTTGTGAACTTAACATGCCTGCACTACCAGTTGGCCCACGGAAAACAATTGGCACCGGAAATTGACCACCACTCATCGACATCATTTTTGCTGCAGCATTGATCACTTGATCGATGGCTACTAGCGAAAAATTAAAAGTCATGAATTCAATTATAGGAATTAAACCGTTCATGGCCGCCCCAACACCAATACCTGCAAAACCTAATTCTGAAATTGGGGTATCAATTACACGCTTCTCGCCAAATTCGTCGAGCATGCCTTGGCTTACTTTATAGGCGCCATTATATACTGCTACTTCTTCGCCCATTAAGAATATGCGTTCATCTTTGCGCATTTCTTCATTTAGGGCTTCTCTAAGTGCTTCTCTGAATTGTATTTCTCTCATAATCAGTAATTTGTGTATTGCTTATAAAAAGCAACAGGCAAATATAATATTAATGATAAACTAAATGAAAAATCAAATTGATTAGTTTTAGTATATCGAAGATGATTAGTCTTCTGCCTCTTCCTGCTGTGGAATTTCGAAAGTTGCATCTTCAAAATTGTGCTTTACAAAATTACACCAATTGCAATCTTTCTTACCACAACCGGTATTAAACTCTTGATTCATAATTTTACCATAAACAGTTTCAATTTGTTTAGTTACCATGGCTACATCTGCAGGGAGAATCATAATTTTTGATTTTGTATAAACTTCTTTCACGGGTTCTACAAAATCAAACTCGGTACTGATTACGTTCCAATCGTTTACTTTATAATTATCAATTAAAATTTTATAAAAAACTGCTTGCCTCCAATAGTCTCCACCGTTAGGATCTTTCTCTGTCGGGCCTTCCATTTTCTTTTTCGCATTTTCGTAAGAGCCCGTTTTATAATCCACCACATTCACATCTCTTCCAAAAAATTCTAATTTGTCAATCATTCCTTTAATGGGAATACCATTTACTTCTACATGATCAATCTTTTTTTCTAAAGCCACTATTTTATGCCAATGATTAATGTATCTCTTATAATAGGCCGGAATAATCGTGTGGCCATATTCTGTTCTGCGTTCAAATTGTTCTTTGGTAAAGGCTTCTCTATTCTTTAGCATATACCAGTCAAAGTCGCTAATTAACTGGCTTTGATCAGGAAATTGGTCGCTATCTTGAAGTGGTCTAAAGTATTTTTCTAAGGCCCAATGTATGGCAGAACCAAAGGTCATGGTTTCATTTTTACCGTTCGGTACTTGCACTAAATTCTGAAAATAATATTTGAGTGGACAACTTAAATAATTATTTAAATGCGTTACACTCAAACTATAATTGGCTAATCTACTTTTTACCCATTCGTGGTCAATGGCAGAAGTGCTAACGGGTGCATCTTCATTATTAAAGTTTAAAGAAAAGAAATCTACGAGCTCATTTGCGGCTACCGTTTTATTTTGTTCTTTAATATTTGCGCTACTAATAATTTCACTCACAAACAAACTGCGTTCAATCGGTTTGTTTTTTAGGTCTTGCGAAACATAAGAAATTTGTAAATGTGCTTTTGCTCGGGTAATGGCTACATAAAACAAACGTCTTAATTCTTCTTGCTTTTCGCCCTCTGTAGCGCTCTGAAATAAGGTATCTGGAATCTTGTAACTGTTACTTCTACCGCGTTTGCCTTCCCAAACACCTTTGTTGGCGCCCATTAAAAAAACATATTCAAACTCTAATCCTTTAGAACCATGGCAGGTTAAAAAGTTTACGCCATTTTCGTTGAATAATATTTTATTGAGTTCTAAAGACAAATCATTTTCTTTTAACAAATCAATTTTTTCGATAAAATCCTTTAAACCTAAAGATGGATTTTTTCGAGATTCTTCTTTTAAGAAATTAAACAAAGAAGACAACACTTGCATATACCAAGTTTTTTCGTTTGATTTTAATATGTAGGCTAATATTCCTCCTCTTGTAATTATTTTTTCGAATAAATTTTGTAAAGTAATATTCACAGACTCTTTAATATAATATTCTAAATCTGCACTCAGCGTTTTCATCGCAGCAGTCGAAGCCGGCTCAAACATATCGGATTGCTTGGTGTTCAGCTCATTTAGTAATCTTCTAACGGCGGTCTTATCTTTTCTATTTTGATAATTATGTTGATTGGCTGCTACTGTTATTTTTGCAATATCGATGGGATTAATGGCAAAAAAATCGTAATGTAATATTTGAAATAAAATTTCTTCGCCACTATAAGGAATGTCTGTTTCTAAGGCGATGTAGCGAAGAATATTTAATATTTTTTGCGCAAAAGGAATCGTTAAAATATTCACTTTCTTTTTGGTCGTAACCGGAATGTTTTTTTCTTGAAAAAATCGCGCTAATTCTTCACCCGCTTGATGTTCTTTGTAAATAATGGCAATTTCTTTGGGTGCTATCTTTTGCTCAAAAATTAATTGCGCCACTTGATCGGTAATATCGGCAAATTCGGCAATGGGATTTTCGTATTCAATAATGGCTGGTTCAATATTTAGGTCTTTATAATCTTTATGACTGGCAATTAATTCTTTGCTTAGGCCGGGCATTTGGATACGCTCTTTATTGATGCCTATGAGGTTTTTAGCAAGATCTAAGATGTTTTGCGTAGAACGGTAATTGTTCTCTAGCATAATGGTTGCCAGTGTTTGCGGATACCATTTAGTGTAATTGATTAAGTTCTCCACGCTAGCCCCTTGAAACCTAAAAATAGATTGGTCGTCGTCGCCTACGACAAATACATTGGGCTCCTCCCAGTAATTAACCAACAAGCGAATCAATTCATTTTGCGATCCACTGGTATCTTGAAACTCATCAATTAAAAAATAATGAAAGCGCTCTTGGTAATTCAACAAGAAGTTTTCGTCTGTTTGAAAAGCTTGTAATATCCAAGTAATCATGTCGTCAAAATCATAACGGGCCGCTTGTTTCATGAGCTCGCTATAATTATTAAACTCTGCGGCAGCGGCTTTTAATAATTCAATTTTATCTACCTCGTCTTGAAATGCAGGTTTAAAATCGCCTTTTTTATTTTCTTTGCGGTTACTTTGGTAGCGAAACTTTTTATGGTATTCCGAATCTTCTTCTGCATTTTTAATATCTTCCAAATAGGCATTGGCTTTTTCTTGAATTAATTGCGCAGACCAATTTTCTTTTTTCATAATAGAAAAAAGTTCCATGAGTCGCTTAATTTCGAAGTAAACATCGCCTCTGTAGCGCTTTAAAGGATTGCCTGCTTTGAGGTTATGAATCAGTTTTCTGAATAAATCAATTTTCTCTAAATCAGAAATGGCTTCTAAATTTAATTTACCAAACCGCGTTAAATTTTCTTGAATAATATCATTACAAAAAGAATGGAAGGTGTGAATATTTACGCGGTAGGCATCCGGACCAATAAATTCGAATAATCTTTTGCGCATGGCAATGGCGCCTGCATCGGTATAGGTTAAGCATAAAATATTATGGGCTTGCGTATCGGTGTTTAATAAAATGGTACCAATGCGTGCAGCTAAGATTTGTGTTTTTCCTGTTCCCGGACCAGCGATTACTAAAACAGGCCCATCAATTTGTTCTACCGCTTTTTTTTGCGATGGATTTAAATCGGCTAATGCTTTTAAAAATTGCTCGTTGTGTTTAATGGTTTCTTTATTCATGATGCGCTTGCTGCTATGGTATTAATATAATGATAAATTCAAATTTAACAAAGCGCTTTGTCAATTTAGGTCGAAACAAAAAAAGGCATAAAAAAAGTCCTACCGAAGCAGGACTTTTTAGCAATCAATATAACGGATATTGAAGGTAATTTTATTAACTACAGCCTCCTTGGGTACCGCAGTTTAAGCATTTGTAACAAGTTGCAGAACGAACCATAATGTGTCCGCAGCTACCACATGCAGGCGCATCCGATTGTACACCGCCAGAAATATCAAAAGCTGGTTTAGCGTTTGCGTATTCTGTATTGCTTACTTCTGCTTTAGGAGCTGGTGCTACAGTTTTAGGTGCCATTTGATTACTTGCATCTGGATTTACATCTTCATCAATTAATTGTGGGTTACCAATCACTGCATTTTGTTCGGTGATTACATGCACTAAATCTGTTCTGTTTAAGTATTCATAACCTAACAAACGGAAGATGTAATCGATGATCGAAGTTGCACTCTTGATGTTTGCATGTCCTGCAACCATACCAGATGGTTCAAAACGAGTGAAAGTAAATTTATCAACGAACTCTTCTAAAGGCACGCCGTATTGTAAACCTACCGAAATAGCGATAGCGAAACAGTTCATTAATGAACGGAAGGTTGCGCCTTCTTTGTGCATATCGATAAAGATTTCTCCCAATGTTCCATCTTCGTATTCACCGGTACGTACATAAATGGTTTGGCCACCAACGGCTGCTTTTTGTGTAAAGCCTTGGCGTTTACCTGGCATGCTCTTCTTCTCAACTACACTTGATAATTGGCGTTTGAATGAAGTATCTTTAGAACGCTCTAGGATTGCTCTAGCAGCTTCTAATACTTGCTCTGGTGTAAGATCGCTTAGTCTAACATTTGCAGCTTCGCCTAGCACTTCTTCAACCGTTTCTAATTTATCGTCTGAAGATGCTTTAGTAGATAATGGTTGAGATAATTTACAACCATCTCTGTAAAGTGCATTTGCTTTTAAGCCTAATTCCCAACTTAATTGGTAGCAATCTTTCATTTCTTCAACAGATGCCTCGTTTGGCAAGTTGATCGTTTTTGAAATCGCACCCGATAAGAATGGTTGTGCAGCAGCCATCATTTTAATGTGACCATGTGCATGGATGTATCTTTCGCCAATTGATCCGCAACGATTTGCACAATCAAATATTGGATAGTGTTCTTCTTTTAAATATGGTGCACCTTCAATGGTCATGGTTCCACAAACAAAAGTGTTTGCTTCTGCAATTTGATTTTTAGAAAATCCTAAGGCTTGTAATAAATTAAAGTTTGGAGAATTGTATTGCTCTGGTTTAAATCCTAATCGCTTGATACAATCTTCGCCTAATGCCCAAATGTTAAATCCAAAACTAATTTCGAATGCCGAAACCATTCCTTTATCAACTCTTTCTAAATCGTCTTGCGTAAATCCTTTAGCAGCTAATGAATCAAAGTTAATGTGCGGTGCACCTTTGATAGTTGCATAACCTTTTGCATAGTTTACAATAGTTTCAATTTGATGCTCGTCGTAACCTAAGTTTCTTAAAGCAGCAGGAACTGCCAAGTTGATGATTTTGAAATAACCACCACCCGATAATTTTTTAAATTTCACTAATGCGAAATCTGGCTCGATACCGGTAGTATCGCAATCCATTACTAAACCAATTGTTCCTGTTGGAGCAATTACAGTTGTTTGTGCATTGCGGTAACCATGTTTCTCGCCTAATTCTACTGCTTTATCCCAAGCATTACATGCTGCAGATAATAAATAATCTGGGCAATATTTTGGATCAATTCCAATTGGCGCAATTTCTAAACCTTCGTATGCATCTGCTGTATTGTATGCTGCATAACGGTGATTACGCATGACACGCATCATGTGGTTTTTATTTTCTTGGTATTTGCTGAAAGTGCCTAATTCTCTAGCCATCTCTGCTGAAGTTGCGTAAGCAACACCGGTCATGATCGCTGTAATTGCACCACCAATTGCACGGCCTTTATCGCTATCGTAAGGAATACCCGCAACCATTAACATAGAACCTAAGTTGGCATAACCTAAACCTAATGTTCTGTAGTCGTATGATAATTGTGCTACTTCTTTTGAAGGGAACTGCGCCATCAATACAGAAATCTCTAACACCATGGTCCAGATTCTGCAAATATGTTCGAATCCTTTTACATCAAACTCTAAGGTTTTTTCGTTGAAGAAATGACGAAGATTTACTGATGCTAAGTTACATGCAGTATTATCTAAGAACATGTATTCAGAACATGGGTTAGACGCATTGATGCGACCACCTTCTGGACAAGTATGCCATTCGTTAATAGTGGTATCGTATTGTACACCTGGATCTGCACAAGCCCAAGCAGCAAATGCAATATCGTTCCATAATTTTTCTGAAGGAATTGATCCAATTGGCTTACCAGTGGTACGCGCAATTAAATCCCAGTTGGTGCCTTCTTTTAAAGCATGGAAAAAGGTATTTGGAATACGAATAGAGTTGTTAGAGTTTTGGCCAGCTACTGTACGGTAAGCTTCTCCTTCGTAATCTGAAGAATAACCCGCGGCAATTAAAGCGGCAACTTTTTTCTCTTCTTCTACTTTCCAGTTTACAAAACTTTCAATTTCTGGATGGTCTAAGTCTAAGCAAACCATTTTAGCTGCACGACGTGTGGTACCACCCGATTTAATTGCACCCGCTGCGCGGTCGCCAATTTTTAAGAAAGATAATAATCCAGAAGAGTGACCTCCGCCAGATAATTTTTCGCTCTCGCCTCTAATTTTAGAGAAGTTGGTTCCTACACCCGAGCCATATTTAAAAATTCTTGCTTCGCGAACCCATAAGTCCATGATACCGCCTTCGTTTACCAAGTCATCATCAACTGATAAAATAAAACAAGCATGTGGCTGCGGTCTTTCGTAAGCAGAAGTTGATTTACTTAATTTTTCTGTTTTAGGATCTACGTAGTAGTGACCTTGTGGTTTACCAGTAATTTGGTAAGAGCTATGTAAGCCAGTATTGAACCATTGTGGCGAGTTTGGTGCCGCTAATTGTCCAACAATGGTATAAACTAATTCATCGTAAAAAACTTGTGCATCGTCGTTGGTTGCAAAATAACCATAACGTTTACCCCAATCCATCCAGCAATTTGCCATACGGTGTGCCACTTGTTTGATAGATCTTTCACCCCCTAAAGAACCATCTGCTTGAGGCACGCCAGCTTTACGGAAATATTTTTGAGCTAAAATATCCGTTGCTACTTGTGACCATGTGTTTGGTACTTCTACATCGTTCATTTCAAATACGGCATCACCTGCAGGATTTCTAATAACGGATGTTCTTTTTTCGTAGGTAAATAAATCGTAAGCAGTTTGGCCTTTTTTTGTGAAAAATCTGTCGATTTTCATTCCTTTTCCTGTTGTCTCTTTTTTGCTCATTGGGGTGTTTGATTAAAAATTAAAAAATTGATTAAAAAAAATTTGGGGGTTTTTCATCAAATTTAAACTTTAGTATAGCTGCTGTCAAAAATGAGTTTTCCACACCGCATCGAATAAAACAGCCCCTAATAAACAAAGTGCATATAAATAGCTGTTTATTAGGGGCTAATGTGTGTGGAAAAGAATAAAAATTGTGGTAAAAACCACCAAATTTTGTAATTTTTCTAACTACTTGATAACGCTTACTTTAATCGTATTGGTCCGTCCACTTCTTCCAATTGGCGTGCTAGCAGTATTCACAATTACCTGTCCTTTTTTAACCAATTTGGTTTTTTTCAGTATGCCGTTTACATCTAAAATAGTTTGATCGGTACTGACAAATTTATCGTAGAAATAACCCCTTACTCCCCAAACTAAACTCAGGGTACATAATAACGATTGATTGGTTGTAAAAATAAGGGTTAAAGCTTTGGGTCGGTGACTAGAAATTTTAAAGGCAGTATAACCCGAATGCGTCATGGATGCAATACCTACCGCATCGTTTTGTTGTGCAATGATACAAGCGGTATAGCAAACCGTATCCGATAAAAAAGTCGGAGAACTTTTTGCCGGGCTGTGCATTTGCTCATAAGGGTAACTGGTACTTTCTACTTTATTGATAATTTGTTGCATCGCGGCAATTACTTCTACAGGATAAGCGCCAACCGAGGTTTCGCCACTTAACATCACTGCATCGGCACCATCTAACACAGAGTTCGCTACATCGTTTACTTCTGCTCGTGTTGGTCTGGCATTGGTAATCATACTTTCCATCATTTGGGTAGCAATAATTACTGGCTTAGCTTGTTCCATGCATTTTTTAGCAATCATTTTTTGAATGATTGGCAAATCTTCCATTGGACATTCCACCCCTAGGTCACCTCTGGCAACCATCACCCCATCGGTTGCGGCAATAATCGCATCAATATTTTTTAAGGCTTCGGGTTTTTCAATTTTAGCAATTACCCTCGAAGTGCTTCCGCGTTTTTTAATGATTTCTTTTAATTCGATAATGTCTTTGGTTTCTCTTACAAAAGATAATCCGATCCACTCGATGTTGTGTTTTAAAATAAAGTCTAAATCTTTTAAGTCTTTGGGTGTTAAACTTGGAATAGATACTTTGGTATCGGGTAAATTAACTCCTTTGTTGGAAGATAAAATGCCACCATAAATCACCTTCACTTTAACCGCATCTCTTTTATTGGATTCAATTACTTTGAATTGTAATTTACCATCATCTAATAAAATGGTTTCGCCAGCTTTTACATCTTTAGGGAATGCTTGGTAAGAAATATAAAGCTTCTCTCCATTGCCTATGCAGGCTTTGGTGGTCATTGTTAAAATTTGATTTTTCTTTAAAAGCACGCCATTATTTTCCATTTCGCCAACCCTAATTTTTGGGCCTTGTAAATCGGCAAGTATTCCAACGTGTGTTTTATGTTTTTTATTGATCTCTCGAATGGTTTGAATTAACTTTAATAGATCTTCGTGTTTACCATGAGAAAAATTAATTCTGCAGATATCCATTCCCGCTTTGATCATTTTCAATAAAACTTCTTTCGAAGAAGAAGCTGGGCCTAATGTTGCAACAATTTTTGTTCTATTGTGGTAATTTTTCATGAGATATTGGATTCAAATATGGGTTGAATGTACAGCTAATTATTTTTCAAAATTAACTTTTTTATTTGAAAGTGTAAAAAGTACACTTAGAATATTAAAAAGTTGTCCTTTGATTTTAAGGAATTAGGGTCAATCGCATAGGCTGTTTGAATAATTTCTATTTGATTCAACGCTTTGATAAAGTCTTTTTCATCTTGTTTGTTCATTTCTAGAGAACAAAGAAGAAAAAAGTCTATTTCTTTAATTTCGGGCGCAAGAAAACCACCAGTGGAATTATTGGGTAATATATATAGTTCGCCCTCTAAATCTTCTATTTTATGTTTAAAAGAGGCAATTTCAAATCGTTCGCCTTGGTCGTTAAAAATGGGCAAATCTTTTTCTTCTCGAATAAAATGCAGGCCTAAATACTTATTAATAAACCAACAAAGTCGATAATCTCGACAAGCAGCCGCAATGCCAATAAGGCCAAAGTCGTACTCGGGTTCTATTCTTAAGATTTTTTTGCTCAACTTATTGCGTTTTAATTTGTCTAAAATATAAAAAAACCATACTATTGACAAAATAAACGCTTAAAATAGACCTTAAATCAAGGAAAAAATAAAAGTTTGATTATTTGTTATAATATTTTTTTCTTTGCACTAAATTAGTAAAACCTTAAAAATTAAAATTATGTCAGATATTGCATCAAGAGTAAAGGCAATTATTGTAGAAAAATTAGGTGTTGATGAGAGTGAAGTTACACCAGAAGCAAGTTTTACAAACGACTTAGGTGCCGATTCATTGGACACTGTAGAGTTAATCATGGAATTCGAAAAAGAATTTAACGTTGCTATTCCAGACGAACAAGCGGAAACGATCGGTACAGTTGGTCAAGCAGTTTCTTACTTAGAAAAAAACGTTAAGTAAATCTTAATGGAACTTAAAAGAGTAGTAGTTACAGGGTTAGGAGCACTAACTCCGCTCGGCAATACCGTTCCAGAATTCTGGAACAATTTGATCGCCGGAGTTAGTGGTGCTGGCCCTATTACTCGTTTCGATGCGTCTAAATTCAAAACACGTTTTGCTTGTGAATTGAAAAATTTCAATCCAGAAGATTTCATGGATAGAAAAGAGGCTAGAAAGCTCGATCCTTTTGTACAGTATGCCATGGCATCTGTCGATGAAGCGGTAAAAGATGCAAAGATTGATTTTACTACCTTAAATCCTGATAGAGCCGGAGTGATCTGGGGTTCAGGTATAGGTGGATTAAGAACATTCATAGACGAAATTACAGAATTCAACAAAGGAGATGGTACGCCAAGGTTCAATCCATTTTTTATCCCTAAAATGATTATAGATATTGCTCCAGGGCATATCTCAATTAAATATGGCCTAAGGGGTCCAAACTTTGCAACCGTTTCTGCGTGTGCATCTTCCACTAACGCCATTATCGATGCTTATAATTATATAAGATTAGGTATGGCCGATTTAATGGTGGCTGGTGGTTCGGAAGCTGGTGTAAATGAAGCGTCGGTTGGTGGTTTCAATGCCATGCACGCGCTATCTACCCGAAATGATTCTCCAGCAACTGCATCAAGACCATTTGACCTCGACAGAGAAGGATTTGTGATTGGCGAAGGAGCTGGTGCATTGATATTAGAAGAATACCAACATGCTATTAATCGCGGCGCCACTATTTATGCAGAAATTGCAGGAGGTGGAATGTCTGCAGATGCAAATCACATTACAGCTCCTCATCCAGAAGGTTTAGGCGCTTTAAATGTTATGAAAAATGCAATGAGCGATGCAAACATGAGCCCGCAAGATATTGATTACATTAATGTTCACGGCACATCAACTCCGCTAGGAGATATCTCTGAGGCTACTGCAATTATCAGATTATTTGGTGATAGAGCATTTGAAATTAATATTAGCTCTACTAAATCGATGACTGGCCATTTACTTGGAGCCGCAGGCGTTATCGAAACAATCGCCTCTATTTTATCTGTGAAAAATAATATTATACCTCCCACAATCAATCATTTTACAGACGATCCTCAATTTGACCCTCGTTTAAATCTTACTTTTAACAAAGCACAACACAGAGAAGTTCGCGCTGCACTGAGTAATACTTTTGGTTTCGGTGGACATAACGCTTCTGTAATTGTAAAAAAGGTTGACTAATTTCTTCAGAATCATTTTTTTTAGTTTTTTTAATAAGTCTTGTTCCTTTAATAAGTCACAATCTGATTTTATATGCCAATAGGGTTTTTAAAATTATATACTTCTGTTGATCGAAAAGAGCTTCAAGCTTTAAGAAATATTCTTGGCTTCATTCCGGGAAACCATGCGCTTTATCGATTGGCATTAAGACATAAATCTGTTGCAAACGATATCAATAATAAAGGCATCAAAAATAGTAATGAACGACTAGAGTTTTTGGGAGATGCCATATTGGGCTCGGTTGTAGCCGAAGTGCTTTTTAAAAAATTTCCATATAAAGACGAGGGTTTTTTAACAGAGATGCGTTCAAAGCTTGTTAATCGAGCGCACCTGAATCAATTGTCAAAAAAAATGGGCATTGCAGATTTAATTAATTATGATGCAAAAATAACCAATCAAGGAAATAAAAACTCCTCGCTTTTTGGAGATGCTTTTGAAGCAATGATCGGTGCAATTTATTTAGACAAAGGCTATCGCGTAACACAAAGATTTATTATCAATAGAATTTTAAATACGCATGTTGATATTTCTAGATTAGCAGAAACAGAGTCGAACTACAAAAGCAGGTTATTGGAGTGGGCGCAAAAAGAAGGGAAAGAAGTAGTGTTCGAAGTGATTGAAGACAAATCGCTAGGACAGTCGCGCTTGTTCAGTATAAGAGCTATGGTAGATGGCATTGATACCGGATTAGGCCAAGATTACAGCAAAAAAAATGCAGAAAAAAATGCAGCTGAAAAATCATGTCAATATTTAAATATTTAATATGAGAAAAATAGCAGGCGCCATATATTTGATTTATAGTCTGTCTGTTTTCTTTGCCGTCATGTTTTTGCTATTACCATTTTTTTTACTCTTCAGCGTATTACCCTCAAAAATTTCTTACCCATTATTATTTTCATGCATTCGCTTGTGGTCTTGGATAACAATGACATTTATTTTTATTAAAATTAATATTCGTAAAAACCCCAACTGGGATAAAAATACATCTTATGTATATATTGGAAACCATGGTTCGTATTTAGATGCACCGGCTGTAATCCTTTCTACGCCTAGTATTTTTAAGCCATTAGGGAAAATAGAAATGGCAAAGTTTCCAGTATTTGGATGGATCTACAAAAAAATGGTCATCATGGTAGATCGAAAAAATAAAGAAAGTAGGGCGGCAAGTGTGACCGCATTGAAAGCAGAATTAAATGCTGGTATGTCGATACTATTATTTCCAGAAGGCACGATGAATACTTCGGAATTAATGCTTAAAGATTTTTATGATGGCGCGTTTAAAATTTCTATAGAAACGCAAACACCCATTGCCCCCATGTTATTACTCAATGCAAAAGAAATGATGCCAAGAAAAAACCCATTTTTATTTGCACCTGGAACTTTACATGTTATTTGTGCCGATATTATTTCGCCAGTAAATTATACTATGGATGATGTAGATGCTTATAAACAAGCCGTTTTTAAGGAGATGAATAATCAACTCATCCAGTTTAAAGCTTATGACAAAATCCACTAAAGTACACTGCTCCTTATTTCTTGTTGCATTAATTTATGCAGCCACTTTTTCTATTGCAAAAGAAGTAATGCCTCAATACATTAAGCCTATGGGCCTTATAACCATAAGGGTTTGGGGAGCTGTTTCCTTATTATGGGTCACTCATTTTTTATTTGTTAAAGAAGCAATTTATGGTAAGAAAGATTTTTTAATGTTGTTAAAATGCGCAGTATTTGGAGTGGCTGCAAACATGCTTTTGTTTTTTAAGGGCTTAGCTATTACCACACCAATTAACGCTGCTATTTTAATGGTCACAACACCACTTTTTGTGGCATTCTTTTCTTTCTTTTTATTAAACGAGCAAGCCACTAAATTAAAAGTAATGGGTTTGTGTTGTGGTGTTATTGGTGCTATTTTATTATTACTTGGTCCATCGCTATCCTTTAATTCTACTACCTTATGGGGTGATTTAATGGTCATGACTAACGCAATTATTTATGCCTATTATTTAATTATTGCCAAACCCTTACTTCATAAATATGCTCCGCTTACCGTTATAAAATGGACTTTCTTTTTTGGAGGGCTACTTGTCATTCCATTTGGATTTACTGAATTAAAAGAAGTACAATGGCAAGCGATTCCGAACAGCATTTGGTCTGCCATTATTTTCTTAATTATAGGAGCAACCTATATCACCTATGTATTAAATGCTTGGGCTTTAAGAAATGCGAACGCTACTTTAGTAGGAGCTTATATTTATTTACAACCCGTTTTAGCTACTATCATTGCTGTTTCTATGGGAAAAGATAGCCTAACCTTACCTAAAGTATTGTTTTCATTATTGATTTTTATTGGTGTTTATTTGGTTGGGCTTCCAAATGATGCGAAAAGTAAAATTTGATAATACTTAATTTTCTATCTTTATAAAAAAAATCAAAATGATTAAATCAATGACTGGCTATGGTTTAGCCACCACAGAGTATGAAAACAAAAAAATCAATGTTGAAATAAGATCATTGAATAGCAAGTTTTTAGAGCTCTTGGTAAAATTACCCAAGATTTATAATGATAAAGAAAATGTTTTAAGAACAATTTGTGGTAAACAAATTGAAAGAGGAAAAGCCTCGGTAATTTTAGTTATAGAAAACACGAGCGAAGAAGCTACCGGAAATGCCACTTTAAATGTGCCATTATTTAAAACTTATTACGGACAATTAAGTGATTTAGCTAAATCATTAAATGCAGATCATGCAAATATTTTTCAGGAAACATTAAAAATTTCGGAAGTTTGGAATACCAAGCAAGCCGAAGTAAATGAGCAAGAATGGGAAGTCATCAATGCTACATTTTTAAAGGCTTTGGCAGCCTTTAATACTTTTAGAATTGACGAAGGAAATGTATTAGCAAATGATATGTCGGCTAGGGTTCAATTAATTAATGATAGCATTTTAGCGGTAGAAAAACTGGAAGTAGCTAGAGTACCTGCCATCAAAGAAAAAATCGAACAGTTATTAAAAGATACCGTAGGTGCAATCAATATAGACCAAAACAGATTGGAGCAAGAGCTCATTTTTTACGCAGAAAAATATGATATTACGGAAGAAAAAACAAGGTTAAGAAGCCATTGTGATTACTTTCTTTCTATCATGAAAGAAGCAGAATCAAATGGAAAAAAATTAGGATTTATAGCACAAGAAATAGGAAGAGAAATAAATACGATGGGTTCGAAAGCAAATGATGCAAACATTCAAAAGATTGTAGTTGGCATGAAAGACGAACTAGAAAAGATTAAAGAACAATTATTAAATATTTTATAAGGAATGGATTCGGGTAAATTAATTATATTTTCTGCACCATCAGGCGCTGGTAAAACCACCATCGTGAGGCATTTGCTGGCTAAATTTCCAAATTTGAGTTTTTCGATTTCGGCAACTACACGTCCTATTAGAGGCACAGAGGTAGATGGCCACGATTATTATTTTATTTCGAAGGAAGAGTTTTTACATAAAGTGGCAAAGCATGAATTTGCAGAATTCGAAGAAGTATATGCGGGCACTTATTATGGCACACTTGTTAAAGAGATACAAAGAATTTGGTCAGAAGATAAACAGGTGGTTTTTGATTTAGATGTTCAAGGTGGCTTAAGATTAAAAAAGAAATTTGGTGCAAATGCTTTGGCTATTTTTGTAATGCCGCCATCGGTTGAAGTATTAGCAGAAAGATTAAGTGATAGGGCAACAGATTCGCCAGCAAAAATTGAGGAGCGAATAGCAAAAGCAAAAATTGAATTATCATTTGCTAAGGATTTTGATATCACTTTACCAAATAACGAATTAAGTGTTGCCTGTGCTGAGGCAGAAAAAATGGTGACCCATTTTTTAAATAAAAAGAATTAGTTTATGAATATTGGTTTATTCTTCGGTTCGTTTAATCCAATCCATATCGGACATCAAATTATTGCGCAGTATTTGCTGGAGTTTACCGAATTAGAACAAATATGGATCATTGTATCGCCTCAAAACCCTTTAAAAGACCCAGATTCATTGATTCATGCCTATGATCGTTTAGAGATGTGCAAATTGGCATTCGAAGATCAAGACGCGATACAAGTCAAAGACATTGAGCTTCATTTACCACAGCCATCTTATACCATAGATACCTTAACTTATTTAAAAGAAAGATATACAGCGCATCAATTTTCATTAATTATGGGTGAAGATAATTTATTGAGTTTGCCAAAATGGAAAAACTACGAATTATTATTAAGAGATTATCAATTGTATGTTTATCCTCGTACAGGAAGTGCAATCTCTATATTACACACCCATCCTCATGTGCATCTTACGGCTACACCTAAGATGGAAATATCTGCAAGTTTTATACGGAAGGCTATTAAAGAAGGAAAATCGATGCAATACTTTTTAGATAAAAAAGTATTTGATTTTATTCAAGCTAAAAACTTATATAAGTTATAAGCTATCATTTTTGCTTCCCCCCATTTTGTCGTATTGTGCTAAATTATATCGTTCAATGGTCTTGATTAATTGTTTAGCATAGGTTTTGCTAGATGCGTATCCAGCGCTTTGTAGGCCCTTAGCCCAATGAATGTAATCTTGTTGGCTGTATTTAAATAAAAACGCATATTTTTTATTCTTACTTAAGAAACTGCTGCGATCTTTGTAGGCTTCTGCTACGGTATTGTATTTTCTAAAGCAATAATTATTTTTGTTTCCATTTCTATGAAATCTTTTCCCGTTCCAATTACTAGAACATCGAACACCAAAATGATTGTTGGCTTTGATGGCTAATTGACTAGTACCATTTGCCGATTCGTGAAGGGCTTGCGCTAAAGTGATACTGGCAGGAATACCAGTCAATTGCATTTCAACAATAGCAAGCTGTTGGTATTTGATAATATATTTTTTTGCCGCATCAAGTTTAGCCTGACTATAAACACTAGCGTTGAATAGTATTAGTATAAATAAAAATAGCTTTCTCATTTATTTTTTTCTTGCAATTAGTAGACCATCCCTAATCGGAAATAACACATTTTCAACTCTTTCATCTGATTGTACAAAAGCATTAAAATCTAAAATAGCTTGGGTGTCTTTATCTATTTTTTTTAATTCTGCTACCACTTTTCCGCTCCACAATACATTGTCTGCAATAATATATCCACCCGGATTAACATGATCAATAATCATATCATAGTATTGCTGGTAATTTTCTTTATCCGCATCTATAAAAACGATATCAAATTTTCCTTGAATTGTTTTTAAATAATTCATGGCATCGGCAATAATATATTCGATTTGATTTTTATAGTTAGATTTATTAAAATACTTCCTCACTAATTCCGCTAATTCCGCATTGATATCTATGGTTAATAATCTACCATCATTTGTTAATCCTTCAGCAAGACACAGCGCCGAATAGCCTGTATATGTGCCTATTTCTAGAATATTTTTTGGTTGAATCATTTTAGATAGCATACTCAAGACCCTTCCTTGGAAATGGCCAGATATCATGCGTGGCATTAAAACTTTGAGATTGGTTTCTCTTTCTAATTCCTGCAATAATATTGCCGATTCGCTGGTATGCGCTACAATATAATTCGCAAGATTTTGTTCTAAAAATTCCATTATGATTCGGGTAAAAATGTGAGAGAGCTTAGATTTATTGGAGATAACACTTCGTTGGCCACACTAAGTATATCTTGCGCACTTACTAGATTTATTTTTTTATAAATTTCGGTTAACGAATCTGCCTTGCCTTCTTCAATAATATTTTTTGCTAAAGAAATAATTACTGATAACCTATTTTCTTCGGCTAGCGATATTTGTCCAATAAACTTTTGCTTTGCTTGATGTAAACTAATAGCACCTAATTTTTTATCTGTTAGTTTTTTTAATTCTTTGAGTACTAAATTTTGACAGCGTTCCATTTTATCTTTGTCGGTACCCATGTAAATACTGAATATACCGGTATCCGAAAAAGGAATATAATTAGATTCAATGGTATAACAAATGCCTTGTTTTTCCCTGATTTCTAAATTTAATTTAGCGCTCATGCCTGGGCCTCCCAAATAGTTGTTTAATAATAACATAGCCGTTTTTTTCGGATGCATATTTCCATAACATTGGCTTCCAATAATGGCATGAGACTGAATGATTGATTTATTTTTTACAACTTGTATAGCTTTATTTTTTTTGGCTTTTAGTCTTTTGAAATTTCTTAAATTAGTTTTGATACCACCAAAATATTTTTCTGCAATCGTAATTATCTTTTGAAAATCGGTTCCGCCATCTACTGCAAAAATAATCTCATCGGTATGGTAATTATTTTTTAGAAATTTATTAACATCTTTTTTATTTATTTTGTTGATGGTTTCTGCTGTCCCTAATATATTATTACCTAAAGCATGTCCTTTAAATAGCAATCCTTCAAAATCATCTTGTATGGCTTCTTCAGGCAAATCTAAATAAGAATCAATCTCGTCTAAAATTACGCCTCTTTCTTTGTGAATTTCTTTTTCAGGAAAAGTGGAATGAAATAATATATCGCTTATTAACTCTGTAGCTCTATCCAGGTGCTGATTTAAAAACGAAGCATGGATACAAGTATGTTCTTTTGTAGTATAAGCATTGATATCGCCTCCAACTACTTCGAGTCTGTTTAAAATTTGGTTTGTATTTCTGTTTATGGTGCCTTTAAAAAACAAGTGTTCTAAAAAATGAGCCAATCCAACTTTGTCTGGGTCTTCTTCTCTTGCCCCAGTATTGATTACTACACAGCAATGGCTAATGTCATTGGCATCGCTTTTTTTATGCAATACCCTGATGCCATTTTTTAAACTGTGTAATTGATATTCCATTTATTTAAAATTTTAAATTAATTTTATGCTATGATTAAAATTAAAGATAAAAACTTCCAGGCATTTATTTCTGAAGAAAGCATACAAAATAGGGTAGCGGCACTTGCTAAGCAAATTTCGGCCGATTACGAAGGCAGAAAGCCTGTTTTAATTTCTGTTTTATCTGGCGCTTTATTTTTTACAGCAGATTTAATGCGTTTATTAACGATTAATGCAAGCTTAGCCTGCGTAAAAGTTAATTCTTACGAAGGGCTCAATAGTTCTGGAAGCTGTGAATTGGCTTTAGATATTACAGATACGATAGCGGCAAAAGATATCATCATCATCGAGGATATTATTGATACCGGTAATACTATGCAATTTTTGATGCAACATTTTCAACAAAAAAATCCTGCTAGCATTGCTGTGGCCAGTTTGTTATTTAAACCCGAAGCATTAGTGCATCCAATCAAACCAGATTATGTTGGCTTTGAAATCGAGCCAATATTTGTGGTTGGATATGGTTTAGATTACGACCAAATTGGTCGAGGTCTACCAGCTATTTATCAATTGATAGTTTAATTATTTAGATAAGTACATAGATTTCTCTTTGTACAATTGTCTAAAGTAAGGATCTTCTAAATCTTTGATAAATCGAATAGCTTCTCCGGTTGATCTCATTTCTGGACCTAATTCTTTTTTGACTTCGGGGAATTTATGAAAAGAAAATACGGGCTCTTTTATTGCGTAGCCAGTTAGTTTTCTTTCGATGGTAAAATCTTTTAATTTATTTTCGCCATACATTATTTTTGCAGCATAATTGATGTAAGGCACATCGTATGCTTTGGCTATGAAAGGTACGGTTCTAGATGCTCTTGGATTTGCTTCAATTACAAACACCTCTTCGTTTTTAATGGCAAACTGAATATTTAGTAAACCAATTACATTTAATGCTTTGGCTAGTTTAATACTATATTCTTCCATTTTATCCATTACATTTTTTGATAAATTAAATGGTGGTAAAACGGCACTCGAATCGCCCGAGTGAATTCCAGCAGGCTCAATATGTTCCATCATGCCAACAATATGAACATCATCACCATCAGAAATAGAATCCGTTTCTGCTTCTTCTGCTCTATCTAAAAAATGGTCAATTAAAATTCTATTTCCTGGAATATCTCTTAACAGTTTTACTACTGCTTTTTCTAATTCATCATCGTTAATCACAATGCTCATGCCTTGTCCACCTAATACATAGCTTGGTCTAACTAAAACAGGATAACCAACTTCTTTTGCTACTATTAGGGCTTCGTCTGCACTTTCTGCTACACCATATTTTGGATATGGAATACCCATCTCTTTTAATAAATCTGAAAAACGTCCACGGTCTTCTGCGATATCCATATTGTCGTAAGAAGTACCCAAAATTTTAATACCAGCGGCATGTAATTTCTCTGCCATTTTTAAAGCAGTTTGTCCGCCTAACTGTACCACTACGCCTATTGGTTTTTCTAACTCAATAATTTCTCTAACATGTTCCCAAAAAACAGGTTCAAAATATAATTTATCTGCCATGTTAAAATCGGTAGACACTGTTTCGGGATTACAGTTAATCATGATTGATTCGTAACCACATTCTTTGGCAGCCATTAATCCATGAACACATGAATAGTCGAATTCTATTCCTTGTCCAATTCTGTTTGGTCCAGAGCCAAGCACAATAATTTTTTTCTTATCAGAAACAGTTGATTCGTTTTCTCCTTCGAAAGTTGAATAATAATAAGGTGTTTGTGCTGGAAATTCTGCCGCACACGTATCAACCATTTTATACACGCGGTGCATGTTTAATGATTTTCGCTTATCGTATACTTCGTCTTCGCTTACACCTAATATATAGGCAATTTGAATATCAGAGTATCCTTTTTGCTTGGCATTAAATAAAACAGCTTCTGGAATATTTGCTAAAGAATATCTTTTAATTTCTAATTCAATATTTACCAATTCATTTATTTGCATTAAAAACCAACGGTCAATTTTGGTTGCTTTTTGTATCGAAGTAATAGGTACTCCTAAACTAATGGCATCTCTTACATGAAACAAACGATCCCAACTAGGATGTTCTAAGGAGTGCATTATTTCTTCTAAGTTTCTGCTTTGTTTACCGTCTGCGCCTAAGCCGCTTCTGTTAATCTCTAAAGATTGACAAGCCTTTTGTAAGGCTTCGTTGAAACTTCTGCCGATGCCCATTACTTCACCTACCGATTTCATTTGCAAACCTAATTCTCTGTTCGCTCCTTTAAATTTATCGAAATTCCAACGTGGAATTTTTACAATCACATAATCAAGTGAAGGTTCGAAATAAGCAGAAGTCGTTTTGGTAATTTGATTTTCTATTTCGTCTAAGTTATATCCAATAGCAAGTTTGGCTGCAATTTTTGCAATGGGGTAACCGGTTGCTTTTGACGCCAATGCAGAAGAACGAGAAACCCTAGGGTTAATTTCAATGGCGATAATCGCTTCGTTTGCCGGATTAACAGAAAACTGAACGTTACATCCACCTGCAAAATCACCAATTGCGCGCATCATTCTAATGGCTTGGTTACGCATGTCTTGGTAACATTTATCCGAAAGGGTCATGGCTGGCGCAACGGTTATAGAATCGCCAGTATGAATACCCATCGGGTCAAAGTTTTCTATAGAGCAGATAATAATGATGTTATTATTATTGTCTCTTAATAATTCTAATTCATATTCTTTCCAACCTAAAACGGCTTGTTCTACTAATACTTCGTGCGTTGGAGAAGCTTGTAAGCCATGATTTAATGCGGCGTCTATTCCTTCTTTGGTATGCACAAAACCTCCGCCATAACCACCTAAAGTATACGATGGTCTAATCACCAATGGATATCCAATTTCTTGTGCTGCTTCTTTTCCTTCTAAAAATGAATTGGCAATTCTAGATTTAGCTACACCAATGCCAATATCAACCATTAATTGGCGAAAGGCTTCTCTATTTTCTGTTTTTTCAATTGCATCAAGTGCTACCCCAATAATCTTTACCCCATATTTTTCCCAAATTCCTCTTTCGGCTGCTTCTATACATAAGTTTAAAGCAGTTTGACCGCCCATGGTTGGCAAAACGGCATCTATTTTACGTTCTTTTAATATTTGTTCAATGGAATCGCAGTTCAATGGCAATAAATATATATGATCTGCAATCACTTTATCGGTCATAATGGTAGCGGGATTGCTATTGATAATCGACACTTCAATTCCTTCTTCTTTTAAAGATAAAGAGGCTTGAGAACCAGAATAGTCGAATTCACAAGCTTGACCAATAATAATAGGACCGGAACCAATGATTAATACAGAGCGTATATCGTTATTTTTAGGCATGGAGGGATATATTTAAATTGGACAAAGGTATATTATTCGGCGCAGATTTCGAAAAATATCGAATAAAAATTCCAATATTTATTTCAAAACTTTCCCTTAATTATTTTCCTACTTTTGAACTTCAAGCAATCAAAAAAATAAATCCACCAAACACATGATGAGCTATTTAGAAATAACCAGCTTTATTGCATCTATTTTAGCCGTTTGGTTAACCATTCAAAAAAATAAATGGTGTTGGTTTTGGAATGCTTTAAGCGCCTTGTTGTATTCCATTTATTTTGCTCAAATACAATTAATCGCAGACGCCATTTTGCAGTACTTTTTTATAATCGTAAGTATTTTTGGTTTTTATCAATGGAATAAAATAAAAAACCCCATCGAAACTAAATTAAAATATTTAAACAATCGTAATCGATTGGCCCTTGGATTTTTTGTTATTTGTTTATCATTGATAATGGGTAAAACACTTGAATTATATACACTTGCAAGCTTACCATACCTCGATAGTTTTTGTTTTGCTTTGAGTTTAATCGCCACAATGCTCGCCATCAAAAAATATATTGATAATTGGCCCATTTGGATTTTTACGAATGCAATATATATAGCGATGTATATTTATAAAGCCGCCTATTTAACGGCATTTTTATATGGTTTGTTTTTTGTTTTAGCATTTAAAGGTTGGATGACATGGAAAAAACAATTAGCCATCAATTAATTAAGATTGCGATTGTTGGACCAGAGTCGACCGGAAAGTCTACGCTGGCGGCCGCTTTAGCGCATTCTTTTAATACCCTTTGGGTAAAAGAGTTTGCCCGCGAATACTGCGAGCAATTAAAAGGTGAATGTACCCTAGCAGATGAATTGGCTATTTTTTATGGGCAATTAAAAGCAGAAGAAAAATGCATCGAAGATTTAATGGTGCTAGGTAATTCTCCAGCCATTCTAATTTCCGATACCACTATTTTAAATGTGAAAGTTTGGTGCGAACATGTTTTTGGAACGGCTCCTGAAATTGTCAAGCAAACATGTAATGCTAGAAAATACGATCTTTATTTTTTAATGAAAGATGATATTCCTTGGGAAGAAGATCCACTTAGAAATTTCCCCAATCAAAGGCCTTACTTTTTTAAAGTATTCCAAAATGAACTGGAATCCAGAAAGGAAAATTATTTTATTATTGAAGGAGATTTTGACAATAGAATTGCGCTAGCAAAAAAATATTTGAATAATTATATTGCTACGCTTCCGCTATAAACTAGTACAGCCGGACCTTTAAGATAAACATCGGTAAATTTATTCTCCATATAATTAAAGGATACAGCTAGTTTTCCTCCTAAGGTTTCAACCGAAATGGATTGTTCATTAGTTAAATGGTTTGCATAAGCGTAAGCAATTGCTGCTGCAGTTACGCCAGTTCCACAAGATAATGTTTCGTCTTCTACGCCACGCTCGTAAGTTCTCACAAATAAACCAGAACTTAATTTTTCTACAAAATTAACATTGATGCCCTCTTCCATAAATGCCGCTGAATTTCTTATTTTTTTGCCTTCTGCAAAAACAGGAAAATGATTAATTTCATTTACAAACTGAATATAATGCGGCGAGCCAGAATTTAAACTAAGGGCATTTGTTAACGTATTAATTTCAGTTACATCAATCATTTTTAAGGAAACCAAATTTTCTGAAATTTTGGCATAGTGCGCGCCATCTACTGCCAAAAAATTTGTTTCGCTGTCTATGATTTGCAAGAATTTTGCAAAATCGACCAAACACCTCCCGCCATTTCCACACATGCTGCTTTCGCCCCCATCTGCATTATAATAAACCATTTTAAAATCAAAACCAGGGTGGTTTTCTAATAACATTAAGCCATCCGCACCAATACCAAACCTTCTGTCGCATAGGCTTTTAATTTGATTCTTTGTTAAAAAATCAAGCTCTTGTTGGCGATTATCAAATAGGATAAAATCGTTTCCGGTGCCTTGGTATTTATAGAAAGTGTATTTCATTTTAATTAAATAGCGCTTTGTAAAATAGTTTTTACAAAACTACAGCAATTTATTGAATAATAATGACGTTCAAATGGCATTGATTTTGTAAGTATAAATCAAACATTCTAAATTAAATTTAAAATGAAGACAAAAGTAATTTATTTATTATCGGCAGCCTTTTTAGGGGGTTTAATGGCTTTGGGCGCTCATAACTTATTTAGCGAAAATAAATCCTATCGTGTGGAAGCACAGCAAAAAGCTCAATTTGCAAGCTTACCCAGTTTTGTTTCTGCAGCAGATGGCAATACAAACTTTACCATTGCAGCAGCCAAAACAGTTCCTGCAGTTGTACATATTAAAGTTACGCAAGAGCAACAATCAGATGCGAATTATTTTGATCCATTCCGCGATTTTTTTGGAGAGGGTTATGGTGGTTTTAATTTTGGTCAAAGAGGACCTGCTGTTGGTTCTGGTTCTGGTGTAATCATTTCTTCAGATGGTTATATCGTCACCAATAATCATGTGGTAAAAGGAGCAGATAAAATCGAAGTGGTATTAAATGATCGCCGTTCTTATAAAGGCAAAATAATTGGGGTAGATCCAAATACCGATTTAGCATTGATTAAAATTGAGGCGACCAATTTACAATTTGTTACTTATGGAAATTCTGATGATGTAAAAATTGGCGAATGGGTTTTAGCAGTCGGCAATCCATTCAATTTAACTTCTACCGTAACTGCAGGTATTGTATCTGCTAAAGGAAGAAACATCAATATTATTGGTGAAAATGGCAGCACGTCTGCCTTTCCTATTGAATCATTTATTCAAACAGATGCGGCTGTAAACCCGGGAAATAGTGGCGGTGCGCTGGTTAATACGAATGGCGAATTAATCGGAATTAATACAGCTATCGCATCTCAGACGGGCACTTATGCTGGTTATGCTTTTGCGGTTCCAGTTAATTTAGTGAAAAAAGTAATGGATGATTTATTGGAATTTGGAAAAGTACAACGCGCATTTTTAGGCGTTCAGATTACCGAAATAAATTCAGAAGTCGCAAAAGAAAAAGGATTGAGTTCTACAAGCGGCATATATGTTGCCAAAGTAAATAACGAAAGTGCAGCAGAAGCAGCTGGTATTAAAGAAGGAGACGTTATTATTTCGGTTGCCGATGTTGCGGTAAATACCACCAGTGAATTAACAGAACAAGTAGGTAGACATAGACCTGGAGATAAAATAAATATTGAGTTGATTCGTGGCGAAAAGAAAAAAACAATTGCCGTAATCTTAAGAGGTGCAGACAATACTACAGCTGCAAATAAAAAAGAGCAAATTAATTCGGAAGCTACTTTAGGGGCAGATTTTGGGGAGCTTTCGGCTGCCGAAAAAAAGAATTTCAAAATCAATACTGGCATTAAAATTCAAAGCATTAAAGCAGGAAAATTTGCGGCCAGTGGCATTCGTCAAGGATTTATCATTACCAGATTAAATAATAAATCGGTCGATGCGGTTGCCGATGTTGACCAGATCATTAATGGTTCAGAAAATAATATGTTAACTGTAGAAGGCTTCTATCCACAGAATCCTGGCAGTCGATATGTTTATTCATTTAATATAAAATAAGAAGATTTCATTAAAACAAAAAAGGCTATCAAAAATTTGGTAGCCTTTTTATTTTTTTTCGATGGGGATTAATCTTCCGCCTTTATAAAAATATCTTTTATAATACCCTTCTCTTAGATCACTCATGATGACACCTTTTTGAGTAGAAGAGTGAATAAATTTATTATTTCCTAGGTATACCCCAACGTGTGAAATCTGACCCCTTGCAATATTAAAAAAAACTAAATCGCCTTCTTTTAATGCAGACTTTGCCACAGGATTACATTGCTTGAACATACTTCTAGAATCTCGCGTTAAACTGATTTTGTAAATCTCTTCCACCAACATTTTGGTAAAGCCCGAACAATCGATACCATTTTTAGTGCTACCTCCAAATTGATAGGGCGTTCCAACCCAATTGTACATCAAATAATACAAATTTAAATTGCTCGTGGTGTCTAAGTCGATACCCGTTTTTTGCGAATGATATAAAAAGCGCAAAGTGTCTGGGTCTAAAACATCTTGGTCCTTTTCGATTTTTCGATGCATGGTAAAGCTGCGTTTAACGGGCTTTTTTCGATGAGACCTTTGCTTTTTTCTGGCTTGAACCGAAAAGCAAAGGGATAATACCAAAATAAGGCTAAGGATATACTTCATTGGGTCCAAAAATACGCTTTTATGCTTCAAATGGGCCAATTTTCTCTATAAATAAAATGGCTATTTATACGCTTTTTCAATTTTATTGATAGATTTGTGTTCTATTTTGAATTGATAAGAAATATGGCTACTAAAATTACAAAAGATACTTATTTAGCGTGGTACGAATCCATGTTATTGATGCGCAAGTTTGAAGAAAGAGCGGGTCAGTTATATGGTCAACAAAAAATCAGAGGATTTTGCCATTTATATATTGGACAAGAAGCAGTAGTAGCAGGAGCAATGACCGTGTTGCGCAAAGAAGACGGTATGATTACCGCATATAGAGATCATGCACATGCCATTGCCAAAGGAATTACAGCCAAAGCTGTAATGGCAGAATTATTTGGAAAAATAACGGGATGTTCTAAAGGTAAAGGTGGATCGATGCACATGTTTTCTAAGGCACATAATTTTTATGGTGGACATGGAATTGTAGGTGGTCAAATGCCATTAGGTGCGGGTATTGCATTTGCAGAAAAGTATAAAGGCACAGATAATGTTTGTGTTTGTTATATGGGAGACGGCGCTGTTCGTCAAGGGGCATTAAACGAAACATTTAATATGGCTATGTTGTGGAAGTTGCCGGTAATTTTTGTTTGTGAAAACAACGGTTATGCAATGGGAACTTCTGTAGAGCGTACCACTAATTTATCAGATATTTATAAAATTGGTTTAGGTTTTGATATGCCTTCTGCACCAGTAGATGGCATGAGTTGCGAAGCGGTTCATGAAGCAATGGATATAGCAGTAGACCGCGCTCGTAAAGGAGATGGCCCTACCTTCTTAGACATTAGAACTTATCGTTTTAAAGGACATTCTATGTCTGACCCAGCTAAATACCGTAGCAAAGAAGAAGTAGAAGAATACAAATCGAAAGATCCATTAGAACAAATACATGCAACTATAGTTGCTAAAAAATATGCAGATCAAAAATGGTTTGATAGCATGGACGAAAAGATAAAAGCAATTGTAGAAGAATCGGTCACTTTTGCAGAAGAGTCGCCTTATCCAACTGCAGCAGAATTATATACCGACGTATACGTTCAAAATGATTACCCATACATTCGTGACTAAATTATTATCATTAATAATTACCATACAAAAAAAATAAGCATATGGCTGAAGTAGTAAGAATGCCTAAAATGAGTGATACCATGACGGAAGGGGTATTAACTAAATGGCATAAAAAAGTTGGAGATAAAGTAAAATCTGGAGATTTGGTTGCAGAAGTGGAAACAGATAAAGCCACAATGGATTTCGAATCTTTTCAAGAAGGTACTATTTTATATATCGGAGTAGAAGAA
>CAIKLP010000038.1 GCA_903828245.1 uncultured bacterium
AGGCTACCGGTCTTTTGTTCGGTAAAACTAGTATGGGATCATTTCCAAGTTTAATTTGCTCAAGTAAAATATCACCAATGTATTCAATAAAAGTTTGCATTCGATTATAATTGATTCATTATATTTTTGTGAAAAATACACTTTATTTTTTAGCTTTCAATAATACATTTATATTCGTAAAATATATTGATGAATGTTTCCCACTTATTTAAAATACAAACAGCACCAAACTTATTTTAAAATTAATTCGCTGCAGCAATTTGAAGAGTTGCGCATCTTGGGTAATTTCTTTAATTTAACTAAACATGATGCAAAAATTTTACCCGATCGTGTTTTTATTGCCGACTTGCTAGAAGACAAAGGCGAGCGCCTTGAATTGATTAATAAACATGAGTTTGAAGATGTTTTAGAATTATGTTATCGATCTAAAATACAAAAAGTGTTTTAATAAAAAAGAAATCCCTATTTCAATTTTTAGGAGTCATAACACCAAGCAATAAATATTTAAATTTTCAAAAAATAGTTTTCTTTTGATAGCTAATAATTTAATGGTTAAGTACTTTATTTTATTGGGTGTTTAGCTCACCTGTTAGCTCATGTAAAAATATATTTTGTTGTTTACATTTAAAATACCTTTTTTCTTATATTGCACAAAAGTTTCACTAGTAATAAATAGCCTTAATAAATACATAAACCTATGAAAATCCTTGATATTAAAGCCATGCGCGGCCCAAATTTTTGGAGCATTAGACGACACAAATTAATTGTAATGAAAATTGATTTGGAAGATATGGAAGATTTTCCAACCAATAAAATTGATGGTTTTTCGGATAGACTAGAGAAAATGTTTCCAACCATGTATGCCCACGAATGCAGCGAAAATAAGCCTGGTGGTTTTTTTCACCGTGTAAAAGAAGGAACTTGGATGGGGCATGTAATTGAACATTTAGCACTTGAAATTCAAACCCTTGCAGGTATGGATACTGGCTTTGGAAGAACCAGAACAACGGGCCAACATGGGGTTTATAATGTTGTTTTTAGTTATCAAGAAGAAAAAGTAGGAATCTATGCCGCTAAATCTGCAGTGAGAATATGTGAAGCCTTAGCTAAGAGTGAAGACTACAATTTGGCAGAAGATATACAAAGCATGCGCGAAATTCGTGAAGACGAAAGATTGGGGCCAAGCACTGGTTCTATAGTGGAAGAGGCTCAAGCGCGCGGTATTCCTTGGATAAGATTAAATCGCCACAGCTTAGTTCAGTTAGGCTATGGTGTAAATCAAAAAAGAATACAAGCTACTGTGAGCAGCACTACCAGTAATATTGCTGTAGAAATAGCGTGTGATAAAGAAGAAACAAAAAACCTGTTAGAGGCAGCATCAATACCAATCCCCAGAGGAACAATTATTTATGATGAAGAAGAGTTAGAAAGTGCTGTAAAACGCATTGGCTATCCAATTGTATTAAAACCTGTAAATGGCAACCACGGTAGAGGTGCTACCATCAATATTCAAAATTGGGAAAATGCTGTAGAAGCGCTTGCGGTAGCTAAAAAAATTAGTCGTGGCGTTATTTGCGAAAAATTTATTACGGGTTTCGATTTCAGATTGTTGGTCATTAATTATAAATTGGTGGCCGCTGCAAAGCG
>CAIKLP010000039.1 GCA_903828245.1 uncultured bacterium
AATACACTCTGATAAAATCATACGAGTTTCACCTGAAGGCATTTTAATGATCGCATACTTACCGTCACGCGCTGCTAATTGAGCGTATGTACCAGCACCTCTAGCGATCTTACCACCTTGACCAGGTTTCATTTCGATGTTGTGAATCAATGTACCTAATGGAATATTCTTTAATGGAAGTGCATTACCAATTTCTGGTGCAGAACCTTCTCCACTTTGAATTTTCATTCCAACTGTTAAGCCTTCTGGAGAAAGAATGTATCTTTTTTCTCCGTCTGCATAATGCAATAATGCAATACGAGATGTTCTGTTTGGATCATACTCGATGGTTGCTACCACTGCTGGAATACCATGTTTATCTCTTTTGAAATCGATCAAACGATATGATTTCTTATGACCACCGCCAATATAACGCATAGTCATTTTTCCCGAATGGTTACGTCCGCCTGATCTCTTATGAGAAACCACGAGCGATTTTTCAGGAACGTTAGTCGTAATGTCTGAAGTATCAGCACTTACTCTAAAACGTTGTCCCGGCGTAGTCGGTTTATATCTTTTAACTGCCATAACCTAATTAGATGTTATTATAAAAGTCAATTGTGCTACCTTCTGCTAATGAAACGATCGCTTTTTTCACACGACCTGTAGTTCCAGAAACAACTCCTGTTTTTGTACCACGAGATTTGAATTTCCCTGGTGCAATCATAGTGTTAACTGCAATTACTGTAACATTGAACATTGCTTCAACAGCATTCTTGATTTGTATTTTATTTGCTTTTCTATCTACCACAAATGCATAGCGATTAAACTTCTCGCCCATTGCAGCTACTTTCTCTGTAAGTATTGGTTTTTTTAGTATTTCCATCGTCTTACTTACTTAATGATTCTTCAATTGATTTAACTGAACCTGAAGTCAATACTAATTTATCTGCGTTTAACAAATCGTAAGTATTGATATCTGATGCCGAAACAACTTTCGCTTTTTGCAAGTTTCTGCTTGACAAATAAATTGCCTCGCTCATGCCTGCTAAAACTAATAATGATTTCTTATCAGCGATTTTCAAGTTATTCATAATGTTCACAAAGTTTTTAGTTTTTGGAGCTTCCATTTGGAAATCTTCCAAAATAACGATGTCATTATTTTTTGCTTTGTAAGTCAATGCTGACATACGTGCCAAAGCTTTTAACTTCTTATTTAATTTGAAGCTGTAATCTCTTGGTTGCGGACCAAATACACGTCCACCACCTTTAAACATTGGACTCTTGATGCTACCCTTACGAGATCCACCAGTACCTTTTTGTTTATGTAATTTTCTAGTTGAACCAGAAATTTCGTTACGTTGCTTCGATTTGTGTGTTCCTTGACGTTGATTCGCTAAATATTGTTTAACATCTAAATAAATAGCGTGATCATTTGGTTCAATACCGAAAATGGCGTCGGAAAGGGTAACCTTGTTACCTGTCTCTTTTCCTTCAATGTTTACTACCTTAAATTCCATCGCTTATTTCTCCAATATTACATATGAACCTTTTGCACCAGGGATAGAACCACTTACTACTAATAAGTTTTGTTCTGGGTACACTTTTAATATTTGCAAGTTTTGAACTTTCACGCGGTCTCCACCCATTCTGCCTGCCATACGCATTCCTTTGAATACTCTTGACGGCCAAGAAGAAGCTCCTAATGAACCTGGCGCTCTTAAACGGTTATGCTGACCGTGAGTTTGACCACCCACACCCGCAAATCCATGACGCTTTACAACACCTTGAAATCCTTTACCTTTTGAGGTTCCTACCACATCGATAAGATCACCTTCTACGAAAAGTTCTGCAGTAATTACTTCGCCGATTGTTTTTGCATCATTAAACTTCTTGAATTCAACAAGTTTCTTTTTTGCAGTCGTATTTGCTTTCGCAAAATGACCTTTCATCGGTTTAGAAGTGTTCTTGTCCTTCTTTTCGTCATACGCTAACTGTACAGAAGCGTAACCGTCTATTTCAACGGTTTTTACTTGCGTAACTACGCAAGGACCAGCTTGTATAACTGTACATGGGATGTTTTTACCCTCCGCATTGTACACGCTAGTCATTCCTACTTTTTTACCAATTATTCCTGACATTTGTTTTTGTTTTTACATCCATCGTAGTGTAGGCCACTTCGTTCAAGATGTGTGTATATTTATTTAATTTATCAAACTTTAATTTCAACTTCTACTCCTGAAGGCAACTCTAATTTCATTAAAGCGTCAACAGTTTTTGAAGTTGAGCTATAGATATCCAATAGTCTTTTGTAAGAACATAATTGGAATTGCTCTCTAGCTTTTTTATTTACGTGCGGTGAACGCAATACCGTAAAAATTTTCTTTTCTGTAGGCAATGGAATTGGTCCACTCACCACGGCATTTGTTGCCTTTACAGTCTTCACGATTTTCTCAGCAGATTTATCTACTAAGTTGTAATCGTAAGATTTTAATTTAATTCTAATTCTTTGGCTCATTTTATATTTATTTAGATCGATGTAAGAGCTATTAGTTACAACGATTGATTTATTTAATTACTCTTTTGATTTACCTTTTACTTTTGCAATTACTTCGTCTTGCACGTTTCTAGGTGCTTCTGCATAATGATCAAATTCCATAGTTGATGTTGCACGACCAGAGGTAATGGTACGTAATTGTGTAACATAACCGAACATTTCTGAAAGTGGCACCAATGCTTTGATTACTTGTGAACCAGCACGTGTATCCATTCCTTGTAATTGACCACGACGACGGTTCATGTCACCGATTACATCACCCATGTTTTCTTCTGGTGTTAAAATTTCCACCTTCATGATTGGCTCCATTAAAACTGGTTTAGCCTTAGGTAATGCTTCACGGAAAGCAGAACGCGCTGCAATCTCAAAAGATAAAGCGTCTGAATCGACTGCGTGGAATGAACCATCAATCAATCTTACTTTCATGCTTGGCAATGGATAACCAGCTAATACGCCATTGACCATTGCTGCTGCAAATCCTTTTTCTACTGATGGAATAAATTCACGAGGAATAGAACCACCAGAAATTTCGTTTACGAATTGTAATCCGCCTTTTTCGTAGTCTGCATCAATTGGAGAAATAACCACTTGAATATCTGCAAACTTTCCACGACCACCTGTTTGTTTCTTGTAGGTTTCTCTATGTTGAATTGTACCAGTGATGGCTTCTTTATAAGCAACTTGAGGTGCTCCTTGATTTACTTCTACTTTAAATTCACGCTTTAAACGATCCATTAAAATATCTAAGTGTAACTCACCCATTCCAGAAATAACTGTTTGACCAGTTTCTTGATCTGTATTTACGCGGAATGTTGGATCTTCTTCTGCTAATTTACCTAATGCAATACCTAATTTATCAACGTCTGCTTGAGTTTTAGGCTCAATCGCTAAACCAATTACTGGCTCAGGGAAATTCATTGACTCTAAAATAATTGGATTTTTCTCGTCACAAAGTGTATCTCCTGTTTTGATATCCTTGAAACCTACTACTGCAGCAATATCTCCAGCTCCAACATTTGGAATTGGGTTTTGCTTGTTCGCATGCATTTGGAAAATTCTTGAGATACGCTCTTTGTTACCAGAACGTGTGTTGTATACGTAAGAACCTGCTTCTAAATTACCCGAGTAAACACGGATAAAGCAAAGACGACCTACGAAAGGATCTGTTGCAATTTTGAAAGCTAAAGCCGCGAAAGGCTCCTGCTCATTTGGTTTACGAAGAATTTCTTCGTCTGTTTCTGGATGATGACCAATGATACCTTCTACATCCATTGGAGAAGGCAATAATTCCATTACATAATCCAACATGGTTTGAACACCTTTGTTTTTGAAAGATGAACCACAAACCATAGGAACAATTTTAGCATCTAATACTGCTTGACGCAATGCGTCTAAAACTTCTCTTTCAGTAATTGTTTCAGGCGCTTCAAAGAATTTAGCCATTAAATTCTCGTCGTATTCTGCTACTGATTCTAATAATTTCTCTCTCCACTCCGCAACCTCATCTAGCATATCTGCAGGAATTGGAACTTCTGTGAAAGTCATACCTTTATCATGCTCATTCCAAACAATACCACGGTTGTTGATTAAATCAACTACACCTTGGAAACCATCTTCGGCACCAATTGGCAATTGCAATGGAACAGCATTACTGCCTAACATGTCTTTTACTTGCTTAACTACTTTTAAGAAGTCTGCACCAGCACGGTCCATTTTGTTAACGAAACCGATACGCGCTACTTCGTAATTATTTGCTAAACGCCAGTTAGTCTCAGATTGAGGCTCTACACCATCAACAGCTGAGAATAAAAATACTAAACCATCTAATACACGCAACGAACGATTTACCTCTACAGTAAAATCTACGTGACCTGGTGTATCGATGATGTTAATGTGATAATTTTGATCTCTATATTTCCAGCTTACGGTAGTTGCAGCAGAAGTAATGGTAATACCACGCTCTTGTTCTTGCGCCATCCAATCCATGGTTGCTGCACCTTCATGCACTTCACCAATCTTGTGACTAACCCCTGCATAATAAAGGATACGCTCGGTCGTAGTTGTTTTACCAGCATCGATGTGAGCAGCAATTCCAATATTTCTTGTAAATCTTAAATCTCTTGACATTTAATCTTTCTTAAGCTGTATTATTAAAATCTAAAGTGAGAGAATGCTTTGTTAGCTTCTGCCATTTTATGTGTATCTTCTTTTTTCTTAATGGCCGCACCTTCGTTTTTAGCAGCTGCAATGATTTCGCCTGCAAGACGATCTACCATTGTTTTTTCGCCACGCTTACGTGCATAACCAATTAACCATTTCATTCCTAAAGCAGATTTTCTTTCTGGACGAACTTCTGTAGGTACTTGAAAATTTGCACCACCCACACGACGACTTTTTACTTCGACCGCTGGCATTACATTGCTTAACGCTTTTCTCCAAGTTTCTAATCCGTTTTCAGACGTTTTCTTTTCTACTTGCTCAATTGCATCGTAAAATATACTGTATGCAGTTGATTTTTTACCTTCGTACATCATGTTGTTCACGAATTTAGTTACTACTACATCGTTGAACTTAGGATCAGGTAATATAATTCTCTTTTTAGGCTTCGACTTTCTCATTATCTTTTATATCAGATATCTTGCTTACTTATTTTTTCTTTCCTTTACCGGCTGCGGCAGCAACTGCTCCTGCTTTAGGTTTTTTCGTTCCATACTTAGAACGACGTTGGTTTCTACCGTCTACACCTGAAGTGTCTAACGTACCACGAATAATGTGATAACGAACACCTGGTAAGTCTTTTACTCTTCCACCACGAATTAAAACAATCGAGTGTTCTTGTAAATTATGACCTTCTCCTGGAATGTACGCGTTAACCTCTTTTCCATTGGTTAAACGAACCCTAGCAACCTTACGCATTGCCGAATTTGGTTTCTTAGGAGTGGTTGTATACACACGGGTACACACACCTCTTCGCTGTGGACATGAATCCAATGCTGGCGACTTACTTTTGTCGACCATAGCTACTCTTCCTTTTCTTACTAACTGTTGTATAGTAGGCATTTTATGCTATTTATTTTTTAAAAAAGACACAATACTCCCTTTTTGAGGGACTGCAAAGGTAGCAACAATCTATTAATTTACAAGAGGTAGCACTAAAATAATTGAAGTTTTTTAGGCTTAGGGGGATATATTTTATCGAAAATGAGTTAACTAATTGATAATCAGTTAAGTTTTGTCATCGTAAGTTCAACTCCGATGGCAATAAAACTTTCGACCATTTGGATGGCTTTGTCTATTAATTCGGGTAAATAAGGCTGTTCCGTTTTATCAAATGCACTCAATACGTAATCAACTTGGCGACCTTTTGGGTAATTGTCGCCAATTCCAAAGCGAATGCGAGGGTAATTACTATGTCCAAGCATTAAATTGATGTTTTTAAGCCCATTATGGCCCGCGTCAGCTCCTTTAGGTTTCAGTTTGACAGATTGGAAGGGAATGGCTAGGTCGTCGACTATAACCAAGATATTTTCGATGGGAATTTTTAATTGCTGCATCCAATAAGTCAGCGCCTTGCCACTTAAATTCATGAAGGTTGTTGGCTTGATTAAAAAAACATGGTGACCTCGGGTATTGAACTGCGTAATAGCCGCATGACGATCTGTGGTAAAGCTCAAGGCATGCTTTTTTGCAAATTCGTCGAGTACCATAAAACCAATGTTGTGACGAGTACCTGCGTATTCTGCCCCAATATTTCCGAGTCCAACTATGAGAAAATTCATGGGTCAAAAGTAGCAAAAAATTAATAAATTAAATGGTCCCGAAAACAAGAAAGGCCGCAAAATGCGGCCTTTCCTCTATTCAATTTTTAAATTATTTTTTTACATCTTTCGCCTCAGCTGCAGCAGCCTCACGAAGTGCTCTTGAAGTTTCAACAGAAACAATTGAATTTGCTTTTGCATCTAAAATTTCAAGGTTTGATAAAGTAATTTCGCTTACGCGAATGTTTTTACCAATTTCTAAAGTATCAATACTTACTTCAATCGCATCTAATATATGCTTAGGGAAGCCTTTTACTTTTAATTTTTTGATTTTTTGGATCAATTTACCACCTAATTTAACACCTGGCGAGTATCCTGTAAATTTAACAGGAACTAACATGGTAACTTCTTTATCCTCAAATAATTGAAGAAAGTCAACGTGGATAATTAAATCGGTAAGTGGGTGAAATTGAATATCTTGCATGATTGCTTGCACCTTTTTTCCGTCTACGTTTAAGTCTACGAAATATACATCTGGTGTGTACACTAAGTGTTTCAAGTCTGCTTCGAATACCGAGAAATGCAATTGCTCTTTACCACCGTATAATACACATGGTACCTTGCCTTCGTAACGAAGTTCTTTGGCATCTCTTTTCCCTACGCTCTGGCGTAATGAGCCGCTAATGGAGATTGTTTTCATTTTGTTTTTATTTATTTGGTTTAATTAATACACTTTAAATAGATCGCTAATTGATCCATGTTCATTTACATTTGCAATGGCCTTACTGAACAATTCGGCAACTGATAAAACTTTTATTTTTGAACTTTCGCGTTTCAAAGGTATGGTATCACAAACAATTAATTCTTCTAAAACAGAATTTTCGATGTTTTCGTAAGCCTTACCGCTTAATACTGCATGCGTACAAACCGCTCTTACACTTCTAGCGCCTTTGTCCATGATCAATTTAGCTGCTTTGGTTAGCGTTCCTGCTGTGTCAATAATATCATCAACCAATACAATGTCTAATCCTTCTACTTCTCCGATGATATTCATCGACTCAATTTCGTTGGCTCTTTTTCTTGTCTTATCGCAAATTACGACTTCTACATTTAAAGACTTTGCAAAGGTTCTAGCACGGCTAGTTCCGCCCATGTCTGGAGATGCAATGGTTAAATGAGGCAAGTTTAAGCTTTTGATATAAGGAACAAAAATAACCGATGCGTCTAAGTGATCTACCGGAATATCGAAAAATCCTTGTATTTGAGCTGCGTGTAAGTCCATGGTCATGACCCTGTGCGCACCAGCAGCTGTTAACATATTCGCCACTAACTTTGAACCAATAGAAACCCTAGGTTTGTCTTTACGGTCTTGGCGAGCCAAACCGAAATAAGGAATTACTGCAATTATATAATGCGCAGATGCCCTTTTTGCCGCATCTATCATTAATAAAAGCTCCATCAGGTTATCTGAAGGGGCAAAAGTTGATTGAATTAAAAAAAGATCACAACCTCGAATCGACTCGTTGAATGAGGGTTGAATTTCGCCGTCACTGAACTTGCTAAGGGTTAAATCGCCTAGGGGTGTACCATTTGCAATTGCAATATTTTGGGCTAAGTCTGCCGAAGCAGAACCTGCAAAAAGCTTGATTTGATTGAATTGTTGTGGCATAATTTTATTTTAAAAAAGGGTTGCGTTTCTTTTTAATTGCGCAACCCTTTTAAAGCTTGTTGTCCGACTAGGGCTCGAACCTAGACTCTTCTGGACCAAAACCAGACGTGTTGCCAGTTACACTATCGGACAATCTTAGCAAATAGCTTTTATTTGCGGTTTGCAAATGTAGAAAAGTTGCGTTGAAGGTGCAAGTCTAATTGAAAATATTTTTTTAATCGACAAAAAATGGCTTTACAATTCAAAAAAATAACATCCATGAAAATAAATTACTATTTTCGACGCTTATAATTATCCATTAATTAGACATCAGTAATATTCTATATGTTCAACTTTAAACAATTAAACAATGTATTTGGATGGCTCGTATTTGCCATCGCTACCATTACTTACGCGCTCACTATGGAGACCACCGCAAGTTATTGGGATTGCGGAGAATTTATTTCTGCTGCCTATAAGTTGCAAGTTGTGCATCCGCCCGGAGCACCTATGTTTTTATTATTAGAGAGATTATTTGCGATGCTTGCTGGAAGCAATATTTCGAATGTTGCATTCTTTACCAATTTAGGTTCTGGATTGTCTAGTTCGTTTACTATTTTATTTTTATTCTGGTCGATTACTTTGTTGGCATCGAAATTAGTAGATGAAAACAAAGACAATTATTCTTTAACCAGTAAAATATTAATTATTGGTTCGGGTGTAGTTGGCGCATTGGCTTATACATTCTCCGATACTTTTTGGTTTTCTGCAGTAGAAACCGAAGTATATGCGATGTCTTCTTTATGTACCGCTGTTGTATTTTGGGCAATTTTAAAATGGGAAAACATTGCAGACGAAAAACATGCTGATCGTTGGATTGTATTGATTTCGTTGATTGTTGGACTTTCGATTGGTGTGCATTTACTAAACTTATTGGCTATTCCTGCCATTGCTTTTGTATATTATTTCAAACGTTTTAAAACCAGTTCAAAAGGAATTATTTATACAGCCGTTGCATCGATTGCCATTTTAGGATTTATACAATTCGGTATTATTCCTGGAGTAATTTCTATTGCAGCAAAATTTGATTTACTATTTGTAAATAGTTTTGGAATGCCATTTTGGAGTGGCGCTATGGTTTGGTTTGTGTTATTAATTGCCGGTATTGTTTGGGCAACACAATACAGCATTAAAAAAGCAAACGTTGTATTACATACTGCTATGATGTGCTTCAGCGCTGTATTAATTGGCTATTCGTCTTATACGATGATTCCAATTAGAGCCAAAGCGGATCCAAATATTAACATGTATGCCAATGACAATATTTTTAATTTATTGTCTTATATCAATCGTGAACAATATGGCGAAACACCATTATTAACTGGTCAGTTTTTTACCGCTAAACTTTCTGATGAAAAAGAAGGTGCGATGCAATATCAAAAATCAGCAGATAAATATGTAGAAACTGTTCGCAAAACGGTTCCTGTTTGGGAAGCAGCACAGTCGGGATTTTTTCCGCGCATGTGGAGTAACCAAGCAAATCACATTCAGTTTTATCAATCATGGGCTAAATTAAAGTCTACTACTAGAAAACCAAGTTTCTCCGAAAACATGGGCTTCTTTGTAAGCTACCAAATGGGGCACATGTACTGGAGATACTTTATGTGGAACTTTGCTGGTCGCCAAAACGATATACAAGGACATGGTAACATGACCGATGGTAATTGGATTAGTGGTATCAAAGCTTTAGACGAATACCGCTTAGGGCCGCAAACAAATTTGCCTAAATATTTGGCAGAAAATACTTCAAGAAATGAACTTTACTTTTTACCCTTAATTTTAGGCGTAATTGGCATGGTATTTCATTTCAACAAAAATAAAAAAGGCGCAACACCTGTTGGACTTTTATTTTTCTTCACAGGATTAGCTATTGTTATTTACTTAAATCAATATCCTTACCAACCACGAGAGCGTGACTATGCTTATGTAGGTTCGTTTTATGCTTTTGCTATTTGGATTGGTTTAGGCGTAATGGGTTTATACGAACTAGTTCGTAAATCTTGGAATGGCCCAGTGGCTGCTTTTGCTTTAACAACTATTAGTTTATTAGCAGTGCCGGTAATTATGGCTAATGCAGAATGGGATGATCACAATCGTTCGAACAGAACGGTAGTAAAAGATTTTGCAGCAGATTATTTAAATAGTTGCGCGCCGAATGCTATTTTATTTACCATGGGCGATAACGAAACTTATCCATTATGGTATGCACAAGAAGTGGAAGGTATTCGTACCGACATTCGTGTAGTGAACTTAAGCTTACTAGGCATGGATTGGTATATCAATCAAATGAAGAAAAATACTTTAGAAGGCCAAGGCGTTCCATTTACTTTAAGCGCCGATAAATACACGCAAGGAACAAGAGATTATATTCCTTACTATGATATGAAGATCAATGGCCCTGCAGATGTTAGAGAAGTGGTTAATTTTGTGACGAGTACCAACGAACAAGCATTAATGCAAACACGTGCTGGTAAATCTATCAATGTTTTACCTACGCGCATGCTAAGAATTAAAGTAGATAAAAACGCGGTTGTTAAGTCTGGCGTTGTATCTGCAGCAGATCAAAATCAAATTGCCGAATACATCGACTTCAATTTAAGCAAAGATGGTTTAGTGAAAAATGATTTATTGGTATTGGATTTATTAGCTAATAATAATTGGTCGAGACCGATATATTTTGCAGCAACCATGGGCCAAGATAATTATTATGGCTTGAACGATTATTTACAATTAGAAGGTTTGGCTTTACGATTGATTCCTATTAAATCTCCTAGAAACCCATACGGTACTGCAGGAAAAGTGAATAGCAAAATCATGTACGATAACATGGTGAATAAATTTAAATGGGGTAATATGGGCGGCGATAAAGTATTTATCGATCCGGAAACTGCTAGAATGACTTATAGTTTCAGAATTCAATTCTTCCAATTATGCGATGTATTATTGAACGAAGGAAAAAAAGATTCTTGTGCAAAAGCCTTAGATTTATTAATGAGCGTATTGCCGAAACAAGGTATTCCATTGCAATACAAGACATTTGATTTCCGTTTTGTAGACCAGTATTTCCGTTGTGGAAAAACCGAAAAAGCGAAAACTTTAGCCGCTAGTATTCAAGGCGAAATTGCACAGAACCTAGATTACTACAAGCAATTTAATGGTAAGAAATCGAGTATGTATACCGAAGAAGTACAACAAGGGATTGCGGTATTAAACGAGTTAGCTAGAATTTGTAGAGATAATAACCAAGCAAAAATTTCGGACGGCATTTCGAAAGCTACAGCTGCTTATCAAAAAGATTTCTCCTTTATTTTTGCCGAAGGCACTAACTAAAATAATTTAATTAAATAAAAAAGCCCGCTGAAATTCAGCGGGCTTTTTTATTTAACGAATGGCTGTTACTCTTGCACCACGCCCATTGCACAGAATTTAGCAATGCGCTCGTCTACTCTTTTTTGAGGATCCATTTTTCCTAAAATGGCTAAGTCTTCTATAATTTTATTTTTAATAGTTTCTGCCATTTGCGCAGGATTATGATGTGCTCCGCCAATTGGTTCTGGAATAATACCATCCACTAATTTATTTTCGAACATGTCTTCTGCGGTTAACTTTAAAGCTTCTGCCGCACGCTCTTTATAATCCCAACTTCTCCATAAAATAGAAGAACAAGATTCTGGAGAGATAACAGAATACCAAGTATACTGCAACATATAAACTCTATCTCCAATGCCTATTCCTAATGCTCCGCCCGATGCGCCTTCACCAATTATAAAACACAATACCGGCACTTTTAAAACCGACATTTCTAACAGGTTTCTAGCAATAGCCTCCCCTTGGCCGCGTTCCTCTGCTTCTAAGCCAGGATATGCGCCTGGTGTATCAATTAAGGTTACAATTGGCTTATTAAACTTTTCGGCTAATTTCATTAAACGCAAAGCTTTTCTGTAACCTTCTGGATTGGCCATTCCGAAATTTCGGTACTGACGCAATTTAGTATTCGCTCCTTTTTGATGACCAATAAACATGACTGTTTGTCCATTCAAAGTACCGAAACCGCCCACAATAGCTTTGTCATCTTTTACGGTTCTATCACCATGCATTTCAATAAAATCATCGCATATAGTTTCAATGTATTGCAGTGTATACGGGCGTTCTGGATGTCTAGAGATTTGAACTTTTTGCCAACCATTTAAGTTTTCAAAAATTTCTTTTCTTGTTTTTTCAATTTTATGATTGATTTCTTTCAAAGTGGCCGATACATCTACTTTAGATTTCTCTGCAACTTGTTTTACCTTTTCCCTTTGCTCAATTAAATCTGCAATGGGCTTTTCAAAATCAAAAGAAGTGCTATCCATAATTCGTGAATTTAAAGGGTGAAATTACCAATTTTAAATGGAGCTATAAAAATCCTTTGATTAAAAGCGTTATTTAAATTACTAAGTAACTGAATATCAATATTTAATTATGGTAAAACAGTCACCTCGTATTTGTTAATCTCCCCATTTTCCGGCTTAAAATCAACAATTAACTGAATGATTTTTTGCAAAGAAATTTTCGTTGGATCAAAAACTATTTTTGCTTTTTGCTTCTCGTAATTTACTTCAGAAAATTTAACCCCATTTTGCTGATAGATTTTTAGCTCGATTCCTTTTGCGCAACCTTCCGCACAAGTCATGCCGGTTATCAATAAATTAACCGTTTGAAATTTTCCTGGTTTAGCTGATAATACTGCCCTTTCGTATTTACAACAAGCCGGTAACGCTTTATAAACACTGTCGGTTGCTCTATATTTTTGGGTATCGTGTCCAATACTTGCTACTATCTTTTGTATTTGATCATTCGTAATTGTTTGGCTATTGTAACTCACAAAAAGCTTTCCTACACTCACGTCCATTCGGGCCGAAAGTATACCTGCTGTTGGCTTTAAGACCCCTTCAATTCTATCTACACAATGTTCGCAATTGGCATAAACCACAATGGTATCGTTGATGGTTTGCGCATTGGCACGCAAAGCAAATACTAAAATCAAAAGGATATTTCTAAGCTTTTTCATGGCTATTTTATTTTTTATTTTCTGCTAATTTAAATCTGAAGCCAATATAAATTCTTCTGCCATCCATTGGGCCCCAAATATTTGATACATCAAAATACGGACCATATGGATCGTCGGAACCCGTTAAATGAGTCAACTGTTTAAAGTCTAACATGTTTTCGGCGCCTATATAAACTTCTGTTTGTTTAAAGGTTCTGGTTAGCTGAATATTGATTGTTTGATAAGCTGGAGATTGCAAAAATGGTTTTGAGGTAGAATCGTGCAAATGTATAGCTGGCAAGCGTTTCGAACCCACTAAATTAAGCGTAAAGTTCGCCTTCCATTTTCTATTGAAAGATTCATAATATAAACTAGTCACGATTCTATTTTTGGCAATAAATGGATCCGAGAGCTTACCAATACTATCGGTATAAGTAATCACATCTAAATATTTATAAGCCATTTTCCATTCAATCGTTTTAAAAATTTTATACATTAATTCTACTTGAAAAGTTTTAGAAGTAGAAGCATTGGATTGGTTGTAAATTAGAAATAGCATAGGATCTGTGTCGTAATCGATGCGCATTCTATTTTTAAAATTGGTTTGATACCAATCGAAATTGATGGCCCCTTTTCGGTAATTCCATAAAAAATCGTGCGTTAAATTAGCTCCAAAATTCACAGCCGATTCGGGTAAAAGGCTTGATTTTACTGAGTCCTTACGAGAACTAAAAACGAGAGCCGGATTTTCGGCTAATAGGTGCGAACTTCTTACGCCCACGCCAATGCTTGCCCTAAAATCGGTGTTTTCGTTTATAGAAAATTTATAATTAGCTCGAGGAATTACATACGTTTTATTTGGAAAGCGATCTGCCCTTAAGCCTAATACTAGCGTAGACCTTGCATCTGGCTTATAAGTGTCTTCTATAAATACACCCAACACATTTTCTGAACGATCGTAATTGGCTAAAGCTAATTGTTCTTTGGTGTTTTCTATTTTTAAACTGATGCCCGTATTAATACTATGATGCGTACCAATTTCTCGATTATAAATGATTCTAAAATTAGCAGAAAGTTGCGAAGCATCATAAGCCTTGATGCCAGCAAAGCCATTCTGTGCGTGGCTTACCAGTGAATATTGAAATCCAATACTTTGAAATGTTGCACTCGGAATAATGAAACCGGTTTTACCATAATATTCTAAACGATTGGTGTTTAATTTTTGCGCCCAAATAGATGAGTCTGCAGCAGATTTACTATAATCAAATTGTTTTTGGCCAGCCATCCGTTTTTCATTCATCAATCGAAGCGTATGTTGCGAAATAAAACCTTTACCGTTTTCGTATTTCCATTTATTCAAGATATTGAAATTTTGAATCATGGGCATATCTAAAAAATCATCACCATTCTCCTCCACTTTTTTATTAAAAATATCGGAGTGAAAAGAAAAAAGGCTAGACCATTTTGAATTTATTTTTTTAGCAAGGTCTATGTTAATTTCATTTCTGAAATTTTCGTCCATATAATAATTCACAAAAAGTGGCCCCTCTTTACTAGGATTTTTTAATTCTAAATTAATAGAACCACTCAAAGATTCCGGACCAAACACTACCGAACCCGGACCTTTCACAATGCTGATGGATTCAATTTGAGAACCCGGCACCGTATTTAAACCATAGGTTAAACCCAGGCCTGCAATAATTGGCATGTTTTCGGTTAGCAACTGAATATAGGAACCCGAAAGGCCCAAAAGCTGCAATTCCTTACTTCCAGAAAGAGCGTCTTTATAGGTAACATCTACCGTGGCGTTGGTTTCGAAACTTTCGCCCAAATTACAACAAGCCGCTTTACGTAATTCTTTATTGCTAATAATTTCGGTTTTAAATGGGCTAATGGAAATCATCGTGCCCGCTTTTTCGAAAGTTACTTCGGCAGATTTGAGCAAATGAATGGAATTGATTCCAGTACTGGTATCTGTTTTATTTATACTTGATTGGTCTTTGCTAGTTTGCGCGTTGATATTTATAAACGGCACAAATAAAAAGACACAAATAATTATATAGTTTTTCACCTACTAAAGTTAATCAATTGAAAGCTGAGTTCAAAATTTGTACATTTGTTTATACAGAAAAACAGCAAATGAAAAAAATAACCCTTATTTATATGCTTGCAATGCTCCTTTTAGGCAGCAGCTGTAGCAACGAAAAAGACAAGGCTTATAGCCGTATCAAAGCCATCGAAAAAGAATTACTTCAAAATAAAGAAATTACGAGCGATAGTTTAGCCCGCGTTTTCATTAACCTTTCGGATGAATATGTAAAACAAAACAGTAAAGATGAAAAAGCACCAGAAATATTATTTAAAAGTGCAGAAGTAGCCAGTGGCATTGGTATGTATGATCATGCCATTAGTAATTTTTTAAAAATTGTATACGCTTACCCTAAATTTAATAAGGCGCCAGAAAGTTTATTCTTAATTGGATTTATTTATGATAGCAATTTAATGAATGTCGATCAAGCAAAACATTTCTACGGAGAATTTATAAGTAAATTTCCGAAACATGCACTGGCAAAGGATGCTGCGGCTTGCATGGAAAACCTAGACAAAGACCCCGCCGCATTAATCAAAGAATTTCAGGCGAAAGAAAAAAGAAAATAAAAAAAGGGCTAATTGAAAAATCAATTAGCCCTTTTTTTATTATAAGGAAATTAGATGATTTCGAAATGCGATAAATTCACAAACTCATTTACGCGATCTTTTAATTCATCAGATGATAAATTTTTGATTCGTTCTGTACCAAATTTTTCTACACAGAAAGAAGCCATCGCAGAACCATATATAATGGCGCGTTTCATATTGTCGAAAGAAATGTCGTCGGTATTGGCTAAATAACCAATAAAGCCGCCAGCAAAAGTATCACCTGCACCAGTTGGATCGAATACTTCTTCTAAAGGCAATGCGGGAGCCGAAAACATTTGATTTTCGTGGAATAATAAAGCGCCGTGTTCCCCTTTTTTAATAATCAAGTACTTAGGCCCCATTTTCAATATCTTTTTTGCTGCTTTAGCTAAAGAATACTCATCTGCCAATTGGCGAGCTTCGGCATCGTTAATGGTTAATACATCGACCATGGCTATGGTTGCCTTTAATTCTGGCATGGCAATGTCCATCCAAAAATTCATGGTGTCCATTACAATTAGCTTTGGGCGGTTTTTAAGGCGCCCTATCACCGTTTGTTGCACTTGTGGCGTAAGATTGCCTAACATTAAATAAGTACAGTCTTGGTAACTCTCTGGTATAATTGGATCGAAATCTGCAAGCACATTCAGATCAGTTATTAATGTATCTCTATTATTAAGGTCGTTGTGGTATTTACCAGACCAAAAAAACGATTTTTCGCCTTTTTTAACCTGCAAACCTTCGGTTGAAATGCCATGTTTGCCAAAATCGTCGATATCTGTTTGCGGAAAATCGTCGCCTACTACCGCCACAATTTTGGTTTGATCGTAAAAATAAGAAGCGGCTAAACTTGCGTAAGTCGCTGCTCCACCGACGATTTTGTCGGTTTTTCCAAAAGGTGTTTCAATAGCATCGAAGGCTACAGTACCTATAACTACTAGACTCATAATTTATTTTAAATATTTTTTTTACAAATATTGGATTTTTAAATTGAATACCCTAATATTGCATTCCCTTACAAAAAGCAATTTTTGTAAGTGCTAGACTCCTAAGTAGCTCAGCTGGTTAGAGCATCTGACTGTTAATCAGAGGGTCCCTGGTTCGAGTCCAGGCTTGGGAGCATTATTATCAAGGGTTTATGAAGTTAATACTTTGTAAACCCTTTTTTCTTGCAAAAAAATTGCAAAAACTTTAAGAAGAAAAATGAAAAATAATGAAGAGGAATGAAAACTCTTCACGAAGTTATTTTTCAGAATGAGCTGTTTAGTTGGAGGCTACCAATTCCTAAACATTTGATATTAGTTCGATTCTGGTCGGAGACTCTTCTTTAACAATCAATACCTTTTATTTTCTTGGAGTTTTTGTTGGGGTATTGCAGTCAACATTGCAGTAGTTTGCTTTAATGGTGGTTTTGGTCGCGAACTTGGGTGTATTTGGAGGTAGGTGGCAGATGTGGGATGTTAAATTGTATAGAAAATGAGTTAACTTTACTTAATTATTAAAAATCAGTCATTTAAATTTTTAAATATGAAAAAGTTAATATTTTATTCTTGTTTGCTTTTGATTTCAATAAGCGCAAGTGCACAAGTTCCAGGTTATGTTCCAACAAATGGACTTGAAGGTTTTTGGCCATTTAATGGGAATGCTAATGATGTAAGTGGTAATAACAACAATGGATTTGTAAGTAATGCTGTGCTGACTGCAGATAAATCGGGGATAGCAAATAGTGCATACAATTTTAATGGAACAAATGCACGTATTGTTACAACAAATGCTCCAACATTAACTGGAAACTATTCTATATCTGCATGGTTTAATACACAATCATTAGCATCATGGGGAACAATTGTAGACTGTAGACCAAATGCCGCATCTGGAATTGGCATAGAGCATAATAGTAATTTATCTTTCACTACATCAACAGGGAGTAGTTACAATAATACCATGTCAAATTTCTCAATACAAACAAACACATGGTTACATGTTGTTGTTGTATATAATGGTACACATAAATTAATTTACATTAATGGTGTACTTGACAAAACACAATTATATTCAAATTTAATTTTATCAACAACACAGCCTTTTATTTTTGGTGATAGAGGTATAATGCCATCTGGACCTGGAAATTATTTTAATGGCACTCTTGACGACATCGGAATCTGGAATAGAAGCCTAACACAATCAGAAGTTACTGCTTTATATAATCAAGCTCCAAATCCTGTATTGCCTAGTAACGTACCAACTAGTGGGCTAGTTGCATACTACCCCTTTAATGGAAATGCCAATGATGAAAGTGGTAATGGGAATAATGGGACTAATAATGGTGGAACAATGACAACAGATAGAAATAGTGTTGCAAATAGTGCTTATAGTTTTGATGGGGTTAATGATTATATTATCGGACTCTCAAATTCTTTCCCTACAAATCAAAGGACTGTATCTGTTTGGTTTTTTTCAAATAACATTGGAATTGGAAATTTGGGCAGGGGAGTTTTAGGTTATGGAGGTAATACTTGTGGCGAATCTTGGAATATGCATTTAGATAACCCAGGTTCACCTTTAGGCTTGAATTCTTATGAAGTTAACACACATTGTAATGCGTTTTCTGTAACCAGTTCATATGGTTCATTAATTCCAAATGGAAATTGGCACAATTGGGTTGTTTCAACTAATCCAAATGGAACTTATTTTTATTTGGATGGTAATCTAATACAATCTTCAAATCTATTTATTAATAATACTGTAGTTGCTAATAAAAATTTTGTTTTTGGAACTTTTACAAATCCAAATGGGATTGGCGCGTCTATTAATGACCCAAATAACACTGTATGGAATGGTAAACTGGATGACATCGGCATCTGGAATCGCGCCTTAACCCAATCGGAAATAACCGCGCTGTATAACACTCCAACAGCTGCTGCAAGTGATTCATTATGGGTAATAAATAAACAAACAGATACACTTGCTTTTCCTTCTCAAGTAAAACTTAGTTTAAAATCAAACAATATCACTTCAAAGAATATTAGCGCTTACGATATTAAATTAAATTACGATGCAAGTAAATTAAAGTTTGATAGTGTAAATAAAACTAATACTGCAAGTGCTAATGGAAGTATTATAGTAAACAGCTCAACAACTGGTCAAGTTATTATTGGCTGGGCTAGTAGTAGCAGCATTTCATCCGCTACTCTTCCTTTGTTGAATTGTTTCTTCACACCAATTGATTCAGGTAAAACAACAGTAAGCATTTCAAGTGCAATCTTTAATACCGATACAGTAAAAAATCGTTATTCAAAATCTGTTATCAATAAATTTAATTTTGGTGATGTAGATATGAATAAGATTATACAATCATATGACGCATCAGTAGTATTGAAATATTCAATAGGAATAGACCCGCTACCAACCGTTGACCCATTACCTTGGGAACCATGGAGAATAAAGGTTGCAAGTGTAGATAGTGCAGTTGCAGTAGACGCAAATGACGCCTCATTGATACTAAAATACTCTGTAGGACTAATTACAAAATTCCCTAAACGCGGAATATCGTCTGCTCCAGGATATGTTACCGTTAATTTAGAAAACAACGAATTAGTAGTACGTTCGTTTGAAGATATGGGCGGCTTGAATATTACTTTCTTAGACCACTTGTCTGATTTAGGAGCGCCAACGTATGTGCATAATACCAACGCACTATCAGCATTCAACAAACAAGCTAATATGTATAAAATTGGTGTTGCATTTTCTGAAGCACCGATTAACGGAACTGTTATTTTAAGAATTCCATATACAGGTTTAGGAAACCAGACATTGAATATGGAGTTAGTAGAAAACACTGCTGCAAGAAACTATCAATTAAATGTAGTTACTGGCATCAACGATATCAAAAACTCCAACATCAAAATTTATCCTAACCCAACCAATAACATCATCAATATTGAAGGGTTAACTAAAAACGAAAACAACACTATTCAAATTTTTGATGTACAAGGAAAATTAGTCATCACCAAAACCATCAACGAAAAAGGAACGATAGATTTATCGGAACTGAACAAGGGTGTTTATGTGATAAAAATTGGAGAGGTTGCTCAGAGGATTGTGATGATGTAATTAAAACAACAATAGTTTTAACAAAAAATGCCACGCCCTAAAAGGTGTGGTTTTTTTTATTTAGGTCACTTGACTTTTATGCAAAAAAATTGCAAAAACTATTGAAATTATATGAAAAATAATGAAAAAATAGGAAAGCACTAAAAAGTATAACAGATTGAATATCAATTAAAATGAATAAAAAAGAAAGAGAATGAAACACGATTTGCTCGACTGTTAATCAGAGGGTCCCTGGTTCGAGTCCAGGCTTGGGAGCCACACTGGACAAGCCATCAGAAATGATGGCTTTTTCTTTGTCTATAAGTGAGTTATCCTAGTTGCATCTTTTCTAATTATAACAAGTGCAACAAGTAAATTAGGTACCCAACAAAGCCATGCAAGGTATGGGTAG
>CAIKLP010000040.1 GCA_903828245.1 uncultured bacterium
AAAATAAAATATAATGAATACAAAATTTCTAAAAATGAAAAATTTATTTAGTAAAAATTATTTGGCGATGAAGGGCTTGGCGCTTTTGGTATTGGTTGTTATGGCTGGGAGTGTGATGGGGCAAGGTTCAGAGGATTTTACAAATGTTGGAGCTTCATCTTCAGCTTACTCTTCAAGAAGTTGGACAGGCACAAACAATGTAACATGGACTGCTACTTCAGCAAGGACCGATCAAACATTAACTGGTAAGTCAATTTGTTGGACAGGCAACACGGGAAATGTTATATCACCTTCATATTCAAATGGAATGGGTACTTTAACTTTTAATTATGTAAGAGCTTTTACTGGTACAAGTGCACGTTCAATAGAAGTTTATGTGAATAGTGTAAAAATTGGTTCGACAATTACAGTAAATCCAACATCTGATGTAGTTGCAAATTTTAGTTCCGTAATTAATGTTTCAGGAAATGTCACATTAGAAATCAGAAATACTGGAGCTAATCAGGTTAAAATAGATGATATTTCCTGGACAGGTTTTAGTGCATCAACACCTTCACTTGCTGTTTCCGGGACAACTGCTCATGGATCAACTTGTGTAAATTCAGCTGCTACAACTAAAACATATACCATTACAAATACTGGTACAGCGGCAAGTAATGTGGTTGTGAGTTCAAGTGATCCACAGTTTGTTGTAAGTAATTTATCTTCAACAAGTATTGGCGCAACGAATGGAACTGCAACCTATGATGTTACATTTACACCAACAACTTCAGGAGCAAAAACAGCAACTATAAATGTTTATTATGATACCAACACTTCTGCTACAACTAGCCCCTTAACCGGCACAGGTTCAACAACCGTATCTCAAGCAGTTACTGCTTCCGCTGCAAGTTCAATAACAGCAAAATCTGTTACCTTAAATGGAAATTTAACAACCTTAGGTGTTTGTCCTTCAACCACTGAAAAAGGTTTTGTATATTCTTTAACTGGTGATAATAATGATCCTTTAGTAGGTGGTACAGGAGTTACCAAAACTTCTGTAACATTAGGATCTACAGGTGCATACACCTTAGCATTAACCAATTTACTTTCTTCATCTGGCTACAGTTTTAAATCATATGTATACGATGGTACAACTTATACTTATGGAACAGTGCAAACATTCACAACTTTAGATGCACTTGCAATTAGTGGTACGATTAGCAATGGTACAGTATGTCCAAATGTAGCTGCATCACCTATAACTTATACTGTGACAAACAATGGAGCAACAACGGTTTCAGATATTTCCGTAGCTTCAATTGATGCTCAATTTGTAGTAAGTAGTATTTCTTCTTCTACAATAGTAGCAGCTGGTACCGCAACATATACTGTTACATTTACACCTACCAGTTCCGGTTCAAAATCTTCTACAGTTACGGTTTCAGGAACTGCTGTAACTTCTGTAACTAATACACCTACAGGTACAGGAACAACTCCGGTATCACAAGCTGTTACAGCTTCAGCGGCTTCAAGTATTTCATATACTACAGCAACTTTAAATGGAAGCGTATCTGCTTTAGGTGTTTGCCCATCCTCAACTCAAAAAGGTTTTGTATATTCATTAACCAATACAAATGCTGATCCAATAATTGGTGGAACAGGAGTTACTGCTACAAGTGTTGCAAGTTTAGTTTCTGGTTCTTATACTTTAGCATTAACAGGACTAACATCAGGTTCGGGCTATTCTTTTAAATCATATATATATGATGGTACATCTTATTCTTATGGAACTTTAACTACATTTTCGACATTAACGATTTCAGTTCCAGGGGCACCAACAATTGGTACTGCTTCTTTTTCTGGTAATACTGCAAGCGTTCCCTTTACAGCATCTGCAAATGGTGGTTCTTCAATTATATCATACACAGCTACTTCATCCCCGGGTGGAATTACTGGCACATTAACTCAAGCTGGTAGTGGAACTATAACAGTTTCGGGTTTGACTTTAGGTCAAGCTTATACTTTTACGGTTACTGCTACCAATGCAATAGGCACAGGCAGTGCAAGTAGTGCTTCCAATAGTATAACTCCAGCTTATTGTACTCCAACAACAAACACGACAACTGATGGTATTACAAATGTAACTTTTAATACAATCAATAATTCAACAACTGGTTTAGGTGGTTTTCAAAATTATACTTCTTTCTCAACAACAATAATTCAAGGAAGTACATACAATTTAAGTGTATCTGTAAATACAGGTGGTAATTATACAAATAATCAAAAGGTTTGGATTGATTGGAATCAAGATGGAGTTTTTAATACAACAGCAGGAAATGCTAATGGATTAGGTGAAGAATATTTACTAGGTACAGTTACTAACCAAACAAATGGAATAAGTAGTTTATGTCCAATAAGTTTAACAGTACCTTCAGGCGCTGTTATAGGTTCTACTCGAATGAGGGTTTCTTCTAAATATAATGGGTATACTACTTCATGCGCTACATCAGTTGATGGCGAATTTGAAGATTACACAATAATTGTTACAAATAATATTTGGACTGGCACAACATCTTCAAGTTGGAACACTATCACCAATTGGAGCTTAGGAAGAGTTCCTATTAGTATCGATAACATAACTATTAGTTCAGGTAATCCTATAATGGATGTTGATTTTACATTAGCATCTGGAAGGACGCTTACTATAAGCGGAACAGGAAGCTTAACCATCAACCCAACACAAACTTTAACCATAGCAGGCACTGCAGATTTTGGTGGTAAATCAGTTACGCTAAAATCAGATGCAACTGGAACTGCAGCTATTGGGCAAATAACTGGAACTTTAAGTAATGCAACAAACCTAACCATAGAACGCTACATTCCTGCCTTGCGTAAATTCAGATTTTTAGCATCTCCAGTAGTAGGAGCTACTGCTGCTAATTGGAGAAATAATGGTACAAATACTGCAGGCATTGGAACGCAAATAACAGGTGGTACTGTTGGAAATAATTTTGATCAATCTACTACCAATGCAGCAAGTGCATTTTGGTACAACGAAGTTAATGCAGGTAGCGATGTTACGGTAGGTTCGGGTGCCACAAGCGATCCAGGATGGACCGCATTTGCTAATGGCAATACCGAAGCCTTAACCAATGGTAAAGGATTTAGAATTTTAGTTAGAGGCGATAGAACCATTAGTTTAGATGGAACTGGAAGTGTAACGCCAACCAATACCACCTTGAGTGTAACTGGAACTTATCCTGGTGCTTCTGTAAGTATTGCAACTACTAAAACAAATAGCAACACTAATTCGGGTTATAATTTAGTGGGTAATCCATATCCTGCTACCATCGATTGGAATACAGTTACTAAAGGCGCAGATATTTCTGCAACTTATACTACTTACAATCCTAACACTGGAGCTTATGTAGCTTGGAATGGTACAACTGGCGATGCCTCAAGATACATAGCATCTGCACAAGCTTTCTTTGTACAACAAACAGGTGCAACGGGTGGTATCACCATTGCAGAAGCAAATAAAGCAACGAATGCAGCAGGTAATTATTTCAGAAATAAATTAGCAGATCATTTAAAAGTAAGCATGATTTATGATTCGGCTAATTACGATGCAGCCTTTATTCATTTTAGAACAGATGCATTAAATGATTTTGATACCTATGATGGTTTAAAATTCCAAAATGCGGGTGTTAACATTGCTTCTGTTGGATCTGACGGCAAAAGATACAACATCAATTCTTTATCGAGTTTAACAAAAACTACCGAAATGCCGCTATCGGTATTGGGTTCGGTTTTAACCAATTTCGAATTGAAATTTGAGGATGTGGAATCTTTTAAAAACCACGAATTGTATTTGATAGACAATTACCTCAACAAAATGCTTTTAATGAGTAATGGCTTTACCTATCCAATTGCATTAAGTACGGATTCGGCATCGGTTAAAGATGGTCGTTTTAAAATTGTATTTGTACAAAAAGCAACGGGTATAAATCTTAACGAAAAAAACGCCAATGCATTTATTTTATATCCAAACCCAGCAGCAGATGCTATTCATTTATTATTAGATGCCAAAAACACTACTAACGAAAATGTAGCTTTCGAAATTTGCAATCAATTAGGAGCAATTATTCAATTTGGAAATTTAGATTTTACTACTACAAAAGATCAATCAATAAATATTGAAACATTGGCTCAGGGTATCTATTTCATTAAGTTACTTAGCCAAGCACAACAACAAACAATCAAGTTTATTAAATAATTATATCCTAGAAAAAAAATATAAAGAAGATGAAAATAGCGAATAAATACCTTATCACATTTTTTGCGAGCGGATTAATTATTTTACCTACTTTTTCTGCTATAGCCACAAATGTGGATGTAGTTTCAGGTATAGGAAATACCAGCTTAATAAATATTTTAATTAATAGTAACCAACCAAGTGGATCGGTAACGGCCGACGATGAATTACCAGCCATCGATTTTTCTAGTACCTATAACGATACAGAACCCAGCGATGATGGTGGTTCGGCAGATGCACCAGGTTTTGGTGATGATATAGGCGATGTGCCTATTGATGGTGGAATATCTTTATTAGTTGGGGCGGGTTTTGCCTATGGCGCCGCTCGTTTACGCAAGAAAAAGGAAGAAGACGAGATTATTTAATCAATACTTTTATAAAAAGGCTCGGAAAATTCCGAGCTTTTTTTTTGAATAATCATTCCGAAAGTTCATCTTTACCAAATGAGAATTATCGATACCATTGAACACCCAATTATGCGCATCAGCATATTTCAAATGAATCAAAAATACATTGTGAAATTTGAACTAGGTACTTTAGAACAGAGTTATAAATTTTCGGAACTAGACATCATCAATTTGGAAATCTTAAAAGCAGATGTGATCGAAAAAATTAGTCCAAATGCGCTGCTTCGATTTGAAGAAATGCAAAAAGATTTAAACAATTGCCTCGGTTAAATGAGCATTTGTAAAGATTAATCTTTTAGCAGATTTACGAAATCTATAATAAAGCAAAACGGCTGAAATAGTTAATCCTACTAATAATCCGAACCAAATGCCATTGGCCTTTAAGCCAGTATAAAAGCCTAAATAATAACTCAGCGGAATGGCAATTACCCAATACGAAATAAAAGTAATGAGTGTTGGAATTTTTACATCTGTCATGCCTCTTAAAGCATTTAATCCGATTACTTGCACTCCATCCGATAATTGAAAAAATGCTGCAATAATTAATAATTGCGAAGCGATTTGTGTAACCATTGGGTCATTAATATAATAGCTTGGTAAAATAGTATTACTGGCTAATAATAATAGGGCAGTAGTACCCATAAAAATAAGCACCATATAATAACCCGTCATTCCGGCGCGCATTAATTTGGGGTAATTTTTTTCGCCCAAAGAATTGCCCACCCTTACCGAAGTAGCAGCAGCAATGCCACTTGCAGCCATATAGGTAGTGGCTGCAATGTTTATGGCAATTTGATGAGCCGATTGATAAGATGCACCAAACCAACCCATCATAATGGCTGCAACAGAAAATGCACCCACTTCAAATAAATATTGAAATGCCGAAGGTAAACCCAGTTTAAAGATGGAAGTAAAATCACCAAAGTTGAGGTATTTTAAAGCAAAACTTTTAATATAAGGTTTAACATTTTTTGAATTTAACACATAATACATCATCAACAAGGCCATCAATGTTCTAGAAATAAAATTAGCGATTCCTGCACCTACTAATTCCATTCTGGGTAATCCAAATTTTCCATTAATTAAACCGTATGTCAGCAATACATTAAAGCCATCTGCCAATAAAGTAATCACCATGGCTTGTCTAGTAAAACTAAGGCCTTCGGCGAATTGCTTAAAACTTAAAAATACCATGAGCGGTATCATCGAAGCGCCAATAATTTGTAGAAATGGTTTGGTTTGTTCGATCACCATTTTTTCTTGGCCAAAAATTTCGAGGTGATTGGCCATGACATAAATTCCTGCTGCAATTAAAATACCTGTGAAAATATTTAAGGCTAATGCATTGATTAAAAATTTACCACAATGCGTGTGGTCTTTTGCGCCAAATGCTTGCGCAATTAAAGGAGTTAAGCCATAAGAAATACCTATACCCAAAACCATAAATACCGCAAAAATGCTGATTCCTAAAGAACAAGCTGCTAATTTAACAGCCCCTAAATGGCCTATGAATATGGTATCGGTGATATTTACCACCATGTGTCCTACCTGGCTAATGACAAGAGGGTAGGCCAATAAAAAAGTACTTTTAAAATGTGAGGAATAGGAATTTGAATTCATTATGCAGCGGTATAATACTCTGTTTTATCTGAGTAATGCACCCTAATAATTCCAGACAAAATCAAATTTACTAAAATTTTTGAACCTTGCCTGCGATGACATTTTATCAAATCACAAAATGCCATTAAAGTAATTTTTTCATTTGCTTGTAAATATTCGAGTAAAGTTTTTTCTTTTTCAGAAAAATTAATGATAACCGGTTCTATACTTTTTGCTTTTTGTAAAACATCAATCACAATTTTACTAGCCAATACACATTTATCTTTTACCCGAACATACACCCACCATTTATCTTGATCGTCTAAGGCATAATGTGGTTTTACATCGCTCGCTTCTATTTCGGCAACCAGCACCAAATGCCCATCTACTATATGTTCTGTGAATTTTGGGATAATTTGCGGACGACAAAAATGAGTGCCTGCTTTGAGTAACATGAATCGTTCTTCCTCTTCATTTTTAACACCTTTAACAGTGCCATCGTCCATTACCCCAATTAAAATTTTGCCGCCTTTGTTATTCGCAAAAGCCACCATGGTTTTGGCGATTTTATGATGAAAAGTAATCGTTTTTTTGAAATCTAAATCGACACCTTCGCCCGCTAAAATGAGTTTTTTCAGATTCAAAATTGATAATTTAATAAATTTAAATTACCACATTAAATTGATAATTCCATGATAATCCATCGAATTTAAAGGATAAACACGACCGGTTATGGTATTTAAAGTTAAATTATCAATAATTTTTTGATGATCGCTTTGGGGGATTTGGTAATCCGATAATCGAATAGGGGTATTAATAGCTTTAAAATATTTTTCTAAATGTTCGATAAATTGTAAAGCCAATTCCTCTTCCGTACCCTCATTCAAATCAAAAACGTGTTTCGCTAAAAACACCAATCTGCTTTTTATTTTAGGTAAATGATATTTTAACCAGGCTGGATAAACAATTGATAAACCCGCACCGTGAGGTATATCGTATAACACGCTGAGTGTATGTTCTAATCCATGACAACCCCAATCTCCTGTACCACGGCCGTTTAAAATAGTACCATTGAGTGCATTAGTGGCTAACCACATAATATTGGCTCTGGCTTCGTAATTGTTTGGATTGCTAATTGTTTCGGGTCCAAACTGAATGGCTAATTTTAAGATACTGGCTATGTAATGATCCGATAAAGGTGCATCGCCTAATCCAAAAAATACTTCGAGCGAATGAGCCATTAAATCGGCAATACCATAAGCAGTATAATTTGCAGGCACAGAATAAGTAAATTCTGGATCTAAAATAGAAACCTTCGGAAATAAAAGGGGAGAACCATAACCTTTTTTCATGCCTCCATCGGTGTCTTGAATTACGGTAGAGGAATTCATTTCGGTACCCGTTGCAGCTAATGTTAAAATAGAAATGATAGGTAATGCTTGGCTAGGTCTTTCTACTTTTTGCATATAAAAATCCCAAACAGAATGGTCTACATAATAGCCCATTGCCACTGCTTTTGCCGTATCTATTACCGATCCACCACCTAAGGCAATAATAAAATCTACTTTATTTTCTTTCGCTAATTTTACAGCTGCATCGGCATCTTGATAAGTTGGATTAGATTTTATTCCTTCGTAGGTAATAAATTTAATCTGATGCATGTTTAACAAAGAGATAAGGCGCGCATATATACCATGCTTTTTTGCCGATCCCTTTCCCAATAATATAATACCCGATTGACCATAGGGTAAACATTCAACTGCTACTTTTTCAATTTCATTTTTTCCAAATAAAATTTTGGTAGGGTTATAATGTGTAAAATTCTCCATGTGCTGTTCTTATAATACTTAGACAAATAGCTTAGCACATTTGTTTTATTTTTTTCGAATATAAGTATCTATACTTCCTTCTATATAGCTTCTCGTAATGGTTAAGGTGTCTTTTTGTAGCTTAAAATAAGCAGCTGCCGATTGACCAAATTCTATTACCGATAAGGTATCACCGCTTGCATATTGAAAATCGTTTAAGCCTTTTCGAATATGGTAAATTTCGGATTTTGAATAGCTGCCATTAGAAATATAATCAAGGGTATACTTTTTAAAATTCAATTGAATGTTTAAATGATTGCTATCCGAACGGTAAAGAAGGGCATCATCTCCACAACAAACACTGCTATTCCAAACCCATTCACCCTCTAATTGATTAAGCTGCGATGACCTGATTTTACATCCAGCAAGGCTCATTACCAGCAACAATAGACAAGATATTTTTAAGGCAAGACCTTTCATTTCTCAGTTTTTTTCTCTAAAATAGAAAATTCTTTGGCAAGGATTTTAAAATTTTTAAAAACAACATGAAACAACTCAGGTCTTTAATCATTGTTACCGCATTAGGTTATTTTGTAGATATCTACGACTTAATTCTATTCAGTATTGTAAGAGTGCAAAGTTTAACTTCTTTAGGGGTTGCCTCGGATCAATTAATGAATGTAGGGGTTTACCTGATCAATGCACAAATGATTGGAATGCTGATTGGTGGCGTTATTTGGGGAATAATGGGAGATAAAAGAGGCCGCTTAACCGTATTATTTGGTTCTATTTTAGTGTATTCTATCGCCAATATTGCTAATGCCTATGTGCAAGATATTCAAACCTATGCCATCATTAGGTTTATTGCAGGTATTGGTTTAGCAGGCGAATTAGGTGCTGGCATTACTTTAGTTAGCGAAAGTATGAGTAAAGAAAATCGAGGATATGGAACCATGATTGTTGCGAGTATTGGTTTAATGGGAGCGGTTTTTGCAGCCTTTATTACCGATCATTTTGAATGGCGAACCGCTTATTTAATAGGAGGTGTACTAGGGTTTTTATTGCTCTTGATGCGCGTAAGTGTAGCAGAATCGACTATGTTTAAAAGTGCCAAAAAAGAAGCACATCAATTAGCCGATTTTAAACTCCTTTTTAATAATCGAAGCCGGTTTTTAAATTATTTAAACTGTATTTTAATTGGTTTACCGGTTTGGTTTGTGGTTGGCATTTTGATCACCTTTTCGCCCGAAATTGCAAAAGAAATAGGGATTACAGAACCAATAAGCGTAGGAAAAGGCATTTTGTATTGTTATTTAGGTACCGCCATTGGCGATATAGCCAGTGGTGTTTTGAGCCAAATACTTCAATCAAGAAAAAAAGTAGTCTTCCTTTTTTTAATCATGATATTGCTTAGTACTACTTGGTTTTTATACAGTGGTTTAAGTAATGCGGCAGCACTTTATCAAATTGCTTTTGTCTTAGGTTTTAGTGCTGGATATTGGGCATTATTTGTCACCATTGCAGCCGAACAATTCGGAACGAATATTAGGTCGACGGTAACCACAACGGTTCCGAATTTTGTAAGAGCAGCGGTTGTTCCTTTAACTTTAGGATTTGCATTTGCAAAACAAAACATGGGAGCCATCAATGCAGCCTATTTAGTAGGCCTTATGAGTATTGGAATCGCCCTTTTTGCAATTTTTCAAATCAAAGAAACCTTTGGAAAAGATTTAGATTATATCGAAAAATAATTACCTTTTTTTCTTCAAAAATGTGGATAAAAATATGGATAAATTTATCGTAAAATTATTCCAAAACCCTACCTAATTCAGGCCTATTTTTCGTACATTAGCCATTCAAAATATTTACAAAAAAGAATGGCAGAGAACGAGAGAATTATACCAATTAATATTGAAGAGGAAATGAAATCAGCCTACATCGATTATTCGATGTCGGTTATTGTTTCAAGAGCTTTACCAGATGTAAGAGACGGTTTTAAACCAGTTCACCGTAGGGTTTTATACGGTATGTTAGATTTGGGAGTAACCAGTGGTAAACCATTTAAAAAATCAGCTAGAATTGTCGGGGAAGTTTTGGGTAAGTATCATCCACACGGCGACTCCTCTGTTTACGATACCATGGTGCGTATGGCCCAAGAATGGTCATTGCGTTATCCAATGGTCGATGGTCAAGGAAACTTTGGTTCGGTAGATGGTGATAGTCCTGCAGCAATGCGTTATACCGAAGCCCGTTTGCAAAAAATCGCAGATGAAATGTTGGCCGACATCAATAAAAATACAGTAGACTTTCAATTTAACTTTGACGACTCACTTCAAGAGCCAACCGTTTTACCGGCTAAGGTTCCAAATTTACTAATTAACGGTACTTCGGGTATTGCAGTAGGTATGGCAACCAATATGGCGCCACATAACCTTAGAGAGGTAATTGATGGGGTAGTTGCTTACATCGATAATAAAGACATTACCATCGACGAATTAATGAAATTCGTTAAAGCTCCCGATTTTCCTACCGGTGGTATCATTTATGGATACGATGGCGTAAAAGAAGGTTACGAATCTGGAAGAGGACGCATTATTATGCGTGCTAAAGCAGAAATCGAAACAGTAGGTAACGATAGAGAAAGAATTATTGTTACCGAAATTCCATATCAAGTGAATAAAGCGAACATGATTGAGCGTACTGCTGAATTAGTGAACGAGAAAAAAATTGAAGGAATTTCTGATATCCGCGATGAATCTGACAGAGAAGGAATGCGCGTGGTATACGAAATTAAGAGAGATGCAAACGCTGGTGTGGTATTAAACAATTTGTTTAAGTACACAGCCCTACAAACCTCATTTTCATTTAATAATATCGCATTAGTAAAGGGTCGTCCAATGTTATTAAGCTTAAAAGAGCTTATTCAACATTTCGTAGAACACCGTCACGAGGTGGTTGTTCGTCGTACTAAATACGAATTAGACGAAGCAGAAAAAAGAGCACACATCTTAGAAGGCTTATTAATTGCATTAGATCATTTAGATGAAGTTATTAGCTTAATCAGAAACTCTAAAACACCAGAAGAAGCAAAAGATGGCTTAATGGAGAAATTCGGTTTATCCGAAATTCAAGCTAAAGCGATACTTGAAATGCGTCTAAGAGTATTAACTGGTTTAGAGCGAGATAAGATCAAAGCGGAATTCGATGAATTAATGAAATTAATCGCATTCTTAAAGAATATTCTAGAAGATGAAGGCGTGCGTATGCAAATCATCAAAGATGAATTAGCTGAAATGCGCGATAAGTATGGCGATGAAAGAAGAACCGAAATCGTGTATGCTGGTGGTACATTCCGTATGGAAGATATGATCGAGAATGAAGAAGTGGTGATTACTGTTTCTCATGCTGGTTATATTAAGAGAACCGCTTTATCAGAATATAGAGTGCAAGGAAGAGGCGGTAAAGGCTCTATGGGAAGTAATTCTCGCGATGAAGACTTTATAGAACACTTATTTATCGCTTCGACGCACAATTATATATTATTCTTTACAGAACAAGGTCGTTGCCATTGGTTAAAGGTTTACGAAATTCCGGAAGGAACCAGAACTTCTAAAGGAAGAGCGATTCAGAACTTAATTAACATTTCTAAAGAAGATAAAGTTAAAGCATTTATCAATGTTGATAATTTAAC
>CAIKLP010000041.1 GCA_903828245.1 uncultured bacterium
AATTGCACAAAGATTTGTATACTGGAATATTGCATGGGATATTTTTAAAACCGCTCCGCTTATGGGTATCGGCACAGGAGATGTGGCCGATGCATTCAACAGTTATTATCTTGCGCATCCTAATTTACTACAGCAGCAATATCAACACCGCGCGCATAATCAATGGCTCACCATACTGCTTACTTTTGGCATTCTTGGATTGCTATTATTTATGCTAGTGGTTTTTTATCCACTATTTTATAAACGCAAATACTTAGATTATTTTTATATCGTATTCTTTATTGCATTTGCGCTTTCGCTGCTTACCGAAGATACGCTCGAAACGCAAGCTGGCGTAACCTTTTATGCTTTGTTTAATTGCTTGTTTTTGTTTGCAAAACCAGAAGAGTATTTAGATTGATTGGTAAACCTTTAGTGTATCAGCTGCCATTCGCTCTTTACTGAAATCTATTGCTGATTGTTTTCCATTAATAATTAGTTTTTCCTTTAAACTATTATTTTGAAGAATTGTTGCAACAGATTTTGCTAATAAGTCCGCATTGCCAATTGGCACTAAAATTCCATTTTCGTTATCTCTAATCAATTCTGGAATTCCACCAGCAGCCGTAGCAACAATTGGAACCCCACAAGCAAATGCGTCTAATATTGAGCTTCCTAATCCTTCTGTTTTAGAACATAAAACAAAAATATCTATATCTGGTAAAATTTTGTCCAGGTCGTTTCTAAAATCTGTGAATATAATTTTTTCATTTAATTTTAGTACTTCTACCTTTTGTTTTAATTGATTTGCTAATGGACCAGTTCCAATAATAAAAAATTGCAAATTTTGAAATTCACTTAAAGTGGAAACCATTTTAATAAAAGTAGGATAGTCTTTATGGTCTGCGAGAGCGGCTGTGCTAGCTATTATTAATTTATCGTTTCCAATATTAAATTCTTTACGCAAAATATGGCTGCCTTTTTTTCCAAACTTATTTAAATCAATTCCATCGTAAACTACAGTTGTAATTGCTGGATTTTTTAAAGATTTAATTAATATTTTTTGAACAGCAATAGACACACATATAATTTTTTTTATTCCCTTACAGTTATATTTTAATCTTGATAAAAAATTATTCGAAACAGCAAAATCTACTTTTCTTGACAATACTATTTTGGTCATATTGCCAAAGTAATAAGACCAAACCGCTAAAGAATGTGCATGCGAAGAGTGTGCATGAATAATATCTGCCTTAAAATCTTTTGCAATGATTTTTATTTTTATACTACTGTAAATGTCAAACTGGTTTTTAAAAGGTAATGAAACATAACCAATGGCATTACTTTTACAATAGTTTTCAAAAGCACTGTTTTTTTTACAAACAACTAATTGTTTGCAACCTAAATGATTCAATTCTGTAATTAAATAAGCTAATTGCTGTTCTCCTCCTCGCCAGGATTGTTCTGCACTCAGATGTATGACTCTCATTGATTTAATAAGCTTTTTAATTTCACATATTTTAAATGCATTGCTTTAGCAGCATACATGCAAACATCTAAGCCCGCTTTCCCATCTAAAAATCCTCGCTTAAAAATATAGTCTGTTAAAAATCGATTGATTGGTTTAATATAGCAATTATAAAAGTTTGCTTCTTTATTTTGTTTATATAAATCCTCGGCAGCAATAGTACTATATTTTTCAATTTGTCTTTTATGTTCTTGCTTGCTATAAAACGAAAAGTGTAAAAGATCGCCTTTTAAAAATCCAATACTTGCTTTATTATTCAGTTCTAGGGTTTCGTGTAATGCCGGACCGCCCCATTTCGCGAAATTTTTATCAAATAACCTAATTTTTGGATCGGGATACCAGCCACAATAATTAATCCATGTGCCGCAATAATTGGTGCGACGATTTAGTTGATAAGCCTGATGCGCTGGATGCTGCATGCAGTCAACAATAGCAGCAGAAAGTTCTGCGCTCAATGCTTCGTCGGCATCTAATGATAAAATATATCTATTGTTAGTTTGTTCGTTTGCAAAATTCTTTTGTGTAGCATAAGAAATAAATTCTTTTTGAAACACTTTAGCGCCAAAACTTTCTGCTATGGCAACTGTACCATCTGTTGAATGGGAGTCTACTAAAATAATTTCATCAGCAATATTTTTTACAGAGGCTAAACAGCGTTCAATATTTCTAGCTTCGTTATAAGTAATAATTACGACGGATATTTTTTCCAGTGTTTATTATTTGATGATTCGGTAATTTTTATATTCTCCAATTCTCCAGCCTGATAGATTTTCTATATAGCCAGCTAATTGGTGTTTCAATTTCATTTTTTTAATAGTTGGATCAACTGCAAATTCCCAATTGATGGCTGCAATTCTATTTTTCATAACAGCAGGATGGCTTTCTGTAAAGCGTTTCAGGCCATCTACATTCGAATAATCAAAGGCAGTTACTTTAGGAATATTTTTTTCAACCCATTGATCGCTATGCCAAAGTTTATTAAATGTTTCTGCTTTTGCTTGTTGTTTTTCTGGATGTTTAACCCAACCATAATGATAAACGGAAGCTGCAATTTTTTTAACATTTAATTTTCGGTTGTCTATTCTAAATCCTTGGGCATCTCTAAAAGATGTAATATTTTTATTGTTTCTAATAATTCTAATTTCATTTCTATACCATTTTCTTGCCGTTCCGATAAAATCATAAGAGCCATAAAAATGAAGGTAATTGAAAAGCAATCCTTCTACCTTTTTGTTAGGTAGATTTAATTCCATTGCTTCTATTATAATAGGAAGATATTTTTCATGAACGCATTCATCCCCTTGAATATAAAAACACCAATCGCTATCGCTTGCAATTGCCGCAAAAGCTTTATCAGTTTCCACCGCTAATACCCTTCCACCTGCTCTTAAAGTGTCGTCCCAAACGGTCGGAATAATTTTTATTTTAGGAGATTGAATGCTATTAATTAATTCAGTGGTTTGGTCGTCGGAATGGCCTATGGCTACTATAAATTCATCGCAAATTGGTAGAATAGAGGTAATGGCTTCTACAATAGGATAATCGTATAAAATGGCATTTCTGATAAAAGTAAAACCACTAACTTTCATAAATTTAGGTGTTGGCTATTTAATTTTGTTTATTTGTGGCTAATTTACTTAAATCAATGACTAATTGGAGCGAAATTAATCAGAATCTTGTGAATGACAACTTTCGTAGTCTTGCGCGAGCTATCAGTTTAGTAGAGAATGACGCAATTGGATATGAAGATTTTCTAGCCTCCTTAAAAATTAATAACGAGATTCCTATTCTTGGGATTACAGGTCCTCCTGGTGCAGGCAAAAGCACAATTGTGAATTCCTTAATTTCAGAATATTTAGCAAAGGGCCATAAAGTGGCAGTAATTGCAATTGATCCAACTTCGCCATTTAATTTTGGTTCCTTATTGGGGGATAGAATTCGGATGGGTGAGCATTTTACAAATCAAAACGTTTTTATCAGATCCATAGCAACTCGAGGTTCTTTAGGTGGGCTGTCTGCCAAAACTATTGAAATTTGTGATTTGATAAGGGCATACCCTTTTGATTTGATTATTGTGGAGACAGTAGGGGTAGGTCAATCAGAAGTAGAAATTGTTGGATTGGCCGATACAACTATTGTTGTGTTAGTGCCTGAAGCGGGTGATGAAGTTCAAGGAATAAAGTCGGGTATTATGGAGATTGCTGACATTTTTGTAGTAAATAAATCTGATAGAGAAGGAGCTGATCAATTTGTCAATAATTTAAAAATAATGCTTCATGATCGACCAGATACTGAAAACATGACAGCAGTAATTAAAACTATTGCTACCCAAAAAGAAGGAATATTAGAATTGATAGATGCTATCTCTACTCATAAAAATAAGCGGAGTGCACCTAAAAAATTATATCTATTAACGGAGAAGGCTTTTAAATTAGTTCAATCAAATAGAATGAAAAATTTTGATAAAAATGCCATGAAGAAAGATATTGAAATGGCCTTTGAAAAACCAAATTTTAATTTTTATGAACTTTTAAAAAAGTATTTTAATTAGCAATTATTCCCTTGTTATATTCTTCCGATTTCCCTTTTGCAATACTCAATGTTTGCCAATTATTTCCTTTTAAATGTTTAGCTAGAAATACGATTTGTCCAACGTGATAAGCATAATGAGCTACTTGCCTATTAATGGCTTTTAATACAGTTTGTTTTTCAGATCTTATACTTACAATTTTATTAAGATCTTCTTCGCTCATCGATTCTAATAAATCAAAAACTATTTTCCAAGCATAATTCCATTCTATAATTAATTCTTCTTTACTTAATTCTTTTTCAATAAATTCTGAATCACGATTCCTATTCTCTTTTTCTCCATCTGAATTAAAAAAGTCGGTAAAACGAGATCTTGCATTGCCAATTAAATGTTGCATGATGATGGCTACAGAATTTTCGTTAGTCTCTAATTTGAAATGAATTTCTTCTTCGGTTAAAGATGAAATTGCTTTGTCCGCAAGCGTTTTATAAGTGTTAAAATTTAATTTAGCAACCGAAATATATTCGCTCATAAAGCATTTTTACTTATTTTAATCTTTCGTTAATATCTAAACGGTGTTTTCTTGCGGTATCTTTTGCAATATCATATCCCGCATCCATATGTCTAATCACACCCATCGCAGGGTCGTTATGTAAAACTCTTTTTATTCTTACAGCTGCTTCGTCGGTACCATCGGCTAAGATAACCATACCGGCATGTATCGAGTAGCCAATACCAACTCCACCACCGTGGTGTAAAGAAACCCAACTAGCACCACCAGCGGTATTAATTAAAGCATTTAAAATTGGCCAATCTGCAACGGCATCCGAACCATCTAACATCGCTTCTGTTTCTCTATTTGGAGAAGCAACAGAACCAGTATCTAAATGATCTCTTCCAATTACAATTGGTGCCTTTACTTTTCCTTCGGCTACTAATTTATTAAATGCTAAACCTGCAATTTCTCTTTCACCTTGTCCGAGCCAACAAATTCTTGCGGGTAATCCTTGAAAGGCAATTCTTTCTTGCGCCATCTTAATCCATCTGGCCAGTTCTTTATTTTCTGGAAATAATTCTAAAATTAATTTGTCGGTTTCGTAGATGTCTTGCGGATCGCCAGAAAGTGCCGCCCAACGGAACGGTCCTTTTCCTTCGCAAAATAATGGGCGAATATAAGCGGGAACAAATCCTGGAAAATCAAATGCATTTTTTACACCAGCTTCCAATGCTCTTCCTCTTAAATTATTTCCGTAATCAAAAGTAACAGCACCTTTGCTTTGCATTTCAATCATTAAATTGATATGATGCGCCATGGTTACATAAGATTCTTTGATGTATTCGTTTGGGTTATTTTCTCTGAGATCCTTTGCAGCAGCAACGCTCAAGCCTTGCGGGAAGTAACCCACTAGTGGATCGTGTGCAGATGTTTGATCGGTTAATACTTCTGGAATAACATTTCTTGCTAACATGCGCTCTAATAAATCAACCGCATTACAAACAACCCCAATAGAAATAGCTTCTTTATTTTGTTTTGCTAAAATGGCTCTGTCAATCGCTTCATCAATATCATGAATTATTAAATCAATGTATCTTGTTTCGATTCTTTTTTGAATGCGCCATTCTTCCACTTCTGCTGCTAAACATACGCCTTCGTTCATGGTAATGGCTAAAGGTTGTGCGCCACCCATTCCACCTAAACCTGCCGTAACAGAAATAGTTCCTTTTAATGTGCCACCAAAATGTTTGCGCGCAACGGCTGCAAATGTTTCAAATGTTCCTTGAACAATTCCTTGTGATCCAATGTATATCCAAGATCCAGCGGTCATTTGACCATACATCATGAGTCCTTTGTCTTCTAATTCGTTGAAGTATTCGAAGGTGGCCCATTTAGGTACAATTTGCGAATTAGAAATAATAACCCTTGGTGCATCTTTATGTGTAGGTAATATACCGACCGGTTTACCAGATTGAATCAATAATGTTTCATCATCGTTCAAATCTTTTAAAGCTTTTACAATTAAATAAAAGGCTTCGGGATTTCTTGCTGCTTTACCTCGGCCACCGTATACAATTAAATCTTCTGGGCGCTCTGCAACCTCGGGGTCTAAATTATTCAATAGCATTCTTAAAGCCGCTTCTTGCACCCATCCTTTACAAGTTAAAGCGCTACCTGTAGGTGTTTTGGTAAGCGAAAGATCAATTTTATCGGTATTTTTTTTCATAGCAATTTGTTCCTCAATCCAAGCAAAAATAAGCTTTTATTATAAATAAATCTATCAGAAAATTGTTTTAAATTTGAAAGAATAAATGAAAAATAACCGCTTTAACTATTTAATTGGCTTACTCCTTGCTACGGTAATATTAGCAACTAGTTTTCCATTTGGTATTTTTCATCATCACCCACACGAAACAGTTTGCGAAGTTGGGATTGATTTACCTGCGCAGTTTAAAAAAGAAAACGACCAAGCTAAACATCACTATCATACAAACGAAACAAAATGTTTTATTTGTGATTCTATTTTTACTACTGCAGCCATTCTGCCTTCAGATATCTTGGCTAAAAGAAATATCATTCTTGATGATACTATATTTTCAATGGTTATTGCCTGTGCTGCAAAACCTATTTACTTTTTTCAAAACAAGGCCCCACCTGTAGTTTAATTCGCAAAATAATTTATTTTTTTTCACACAATTAACAATTTAACAATGAAAAAGCGAATGCTATTTTTGTTGCTCTTGCCATTATTTGCATCAGCACAAATCAAAATAAAAGGAAGAATAAATGCTAATAATCAACAGGAGCAAGTAATTGGTGCCAATGTTTATTTTCATGAATTAAAAAAAGGCGCAATAACTGGTCTAGATGGATCATACGAAATCGCTAATTTGCCAAAAGGTTTATTTATTATACAAGTAAAATATATTGGATTTGAACATATTGTCAAATCAATAAATTTAACAAAAGATACCCTTATTGATTTTAATCTAAAGGAATCAATTTTTGAAATGCATGAAATTGTCACTACAGGAATTGGTCGTTCAAGCGAATTAAAATTAAGCCCGGTGAGCATCAAATCAATTGATAAAAATTATTTGAATGTGCATCCTGCTACCAATTTAGTAGATGCTTTAAAAGCGATACCTGGCATATCTCAAATTACTACTGGCGTGGCCATAGCAAAACCAGTCATTAGGGGTTTGGGTTATAATAGAGTATTAACTTTGGTAGATGGTATACGCCAAGAAGGCCAACAATGGGGCGACGAACATGGCATTGAAGTGGATGAGTATGGGGTAGATCGAATAGAAATTGTTAAGGGACCTGGGAGTTTGGTTTATGGTTCTGATGGATTAGCTGGCGTTATTAATTTTATTTCTCCAAGTGTGTTGCCAGAAGGTAAATCAGAATTAAATTTCGCTTCTAATTACCAAAGCAATAATCAATTGATGGCAAATTCGATTATGAGTTCGGGGACTAAGAAATCTATTAATTGGAATATCAGGGCAACGGATAAATCTGCTGCGGACTATAAAAATGCTGCAGACGGGAAGGTTTATAATTCTGGATTTAACGAACAAGATGTATCCGCTATGTTGGGTATCAATAAGTCTTGGGGTTATTCGCAAATTAGTTTTTCAAGTTTTAACCAGCAACTCGCATTAGTAGAAGGAGATCGAGATTCGACTGGCGCTTTTGTTACAAGCACATTGAATCAAATTAATACCCCTTATCAAAAAATTGGACATCAAAAAATAAGCTCGAGTACTTTATGGGTACTTGGAAATGCAAAGTTGAATATAGATTTAGCTTTGCAAAATAATAAAAGAAGGGAGTTTGCAGATCCTAATTTACCTGATAATGCAGCACTTTTCTTTAATTTAACCACTTTTAATTATACCACCAAATTGAGTTTCCAAACTTTAAATAAATGGCAATACTCGACAGGGTTAAATGGAATGTTACAAAACAACAGCAACTTAGGCGAAGAGTTTTTAATTCCAGCGTATCAACAAAATGATATTGGATTGTTTTTAACCTCCGAAAAATTTATCAAGCCTAATTTATTGTTTTCCTATGGGGCAAGAATTGATCATCGAAATTTAGTTACCGACAGATTGGTGTTAGATCAATTCGGAATGCCAATAGCGATTGATACAGGCATGTATTTGGTAAAATTTAATCCACTCAACAAACAAACAATTAATTTTTCTGCAGCAGCAGGTTTGAGTTATCAATATTCCAATAAAAGTAATTTTAAGGTTAATTTAAGCAGAGGCTTTAGGGCTGCAGCCGTTTCGGAGCTTGCATCTAATGGCATTCATGAAGGATCATTCAGATACGAATTGGGTAACGAAAATTTAAAATCAGAATATAATCATCAATTAGATCTAGTCTATAATTATACTTCGGAGCATTTGAATATAGAGCTTTCTCCTTTTGCTAATTTTATAAATAATTATATTTTTGTTCAAAAGTTAATAGCAGCTGCGGGTACAGATTCTATCATAAATTCAGCAGATCCAGCACCTGTATTCAAATTTGCGCAATCAAATGCGCTCTTGTATGGTTCCGAAATATTTGTTGATTTTCATCCGCATCCAATAGATTGGTTGCATATCGAAAATAGCTTTTCATTTGTCAACGCGATTAAAATGAATAGTACCGATAGTACGCGATATTTACCTTTTGTTCCTCCTGCTCATTACAGAGTTGATGTACGTGCACAAACAAAATCAATTGGAAAAAATATAAAAAATGCTTTTGTTAAATTTTCTGTTGATCACTATTTTGCACAAAACAAAGTGTATACCGCTTATGGAACCGAACAAGCTACACCAGCTTATACCCTTATAGGTGCTGGAATGGGTGCCGATTTAATATTATCGAAACAACAAACTAGCCCAATTAAGTTATTGTTGAATGTAGAAAATTTAACAGATGTAATTTATCAAAGTCATTTAAGCAGGTTAAAATATGCGCCAATCAATCCGCTATCTGGTAGACAAGGTGTTTTTAATATGGGGCGTAATTTGAGTATAAAATTAATTTACACTATTTAACTTTTGTAGAAAAATAACCGATTGTTGAATATCAATAGCCAATACCCGGTCGACGGTGTTTCGACTGACTACTTTTCTATAATCGCTTACTATTTTTTCTACTACTGCCGATGATTTTAATGGGCGCCTAAACTCTATTGCTTGCACTGCATTTAATAATTCAATGGCTAATATTCTTTGAAGGTTTAAAATTACGCGGTGTAATTTGGTAGCAGCATTGGCGCCCATACTTACGTGGTCTTCTTGTCCATTAGAAGAAACAATAGAATCCACCGAGGCCGGTGTACATAATTGTTTATTCTCGCTAACGATAGAAGCTGCGGTGTATTGAGGAATCATGAATCCAGAATTTAAGCCCGGATTTTCTACTAAAAATGCAGGTAAACCTCGGGTGCCAGAAATTAATTGATAGGTTCTGCGTTCTGAAATACTTCCAAGTTCGGCTAAAGCAATAGCCATAAAATCTAAAGCAATGGCCAAAGGTTGCCCATGAAAATTTCCGCCAGAAATAATTAAATCTTCGTCTGGAAAAACATTTGGATTATCGGTTACCGAATTAATTTCGGTGGTAATAACCCCGCAAACATAATCGATGGCATCTTTAGATGCGCCATGAACTTGTGGTACACATCTGAAAGAATAAGGATCTTGTACTTGTACTTTTTCTTGACTGGCAATTTCGCTACCGGCTAATTTATTTAAAATATTTTGAGCAGTTGCTAATTGTCCAGCATGAGGCCTGAGTTCGTGAATCAAATTATGAAATGGATCTAACCTGCAATTGAAGGCGTCAATGGCAATGGCAGTAATACTATCCGCGTTTTCTGCTAATTGCTTCGCTTGTAAACAAGACCAAACACCATAGGCGCTCATAAATTGGGTGCCATTTAATAATGCTAAGCCTTCTTTAGATTGTAACTGAATTTCTTCCCAATTAAATTTTTTCAATAAATTTTCGCCCGAAATAATTTCTCCTTTAAGCGCCACTTCGCCCATGCCAATTAAGGGTAGGGATAAATGCGCTAAAGGTGCTAAATCTCCCGAGGCTCCCAAAGATCCTTTAGTGTAAATAATGGGATATATTTCGAGGTTATAAAATTCAATTAATCTTTCTACTGTTTTTAATTGCACACCCGAATGTCCATAGGCTAAGGATTGTATTTTCAGTAATAACATTAAGCGCACAATTTCTTGTGGCACTTGTTCTCCTGTTCCGCAGGCATGAGACATGACCAAGTTTTTTTGTAGCTGCGATAAATCTGCTGAGTTTATTTTTACATCACACAAGGATCCAAAGCCAGTGTTAATGCCATATACAGGCTTCGTACTATTGGCCATTTTATTATCTAAGTAAGTCCTACATTTTACAATAGCAGTAATTGCAGATTCTGAAAGTGCTAGTTTTGCATTTGATTTCAGAATGTCTGCAATCAAATCAATACTTAAATGTTCTTTGCTGATAAAATGTGTATGCATGTTTTAATAGATTAACTTAATTTCTTAATTAAGTCTAGTACAGTATATTTTTCTTGTAAGCCAGATTCCATATTTTTTAAACTTACAAGACCAGTTTTAATTTCTTCTTCGCCAATAACAATTACATTTACAGCGCCTCTGTCATTTGCGTATTTCATTTGTTTTTGCATTTTTACCACATTTGGATATATTTCCGAAGCGATATTTGCCGCTCTTAAGGCTTGCAAAATTTCAAAACCAAATGCAAAAGCTGCTTCATCAAAGTGTGTAATTAAAACCGTTAAATCAGATTGAATGGCATTGGGAAATAAATCCAGTTCGTGTAAAACATCATATATTCTATCGGCTCCAAAAGATATACCCACTCCGGTTAAATCTTTTAAACCAAATAGTCCGGTTAGGTCGTCGTAACGCCCACCACCACCAATACTGCCCATTTGCACTTGGTTGGTGCTCACTTCAAAAATAGCGCCTGTATAATAATTTAATCCCCTAGCCAATGTTATATCGAAAACAACCTTTGCGTTTTTGATTTTACATTTGGCAAGCAATTCGAATATGTTAGTTAGTTCTGCAATTCCTTTCAAGCCAATTTCAGAATTTTTCAAAATTGTTTTTAGCGAATTTATTTTTGCTTCGTGATTACCCGATAACTTTAAAACTGGATTTAATTTTTCTAAATCGGCAGGGCTAAATCCTTTTTCGATTAATTCTTTTTTCACACCATCTAAACCAATTTTATCTATTTTATCGATGGCAACGGTTAGGTCAATGATTAAATTGGGTTTGCCAATTATTTCTGCAATGCCGGCTAAAATTTTTCTATTGTTTATTTTGATATCGAAATCGCTTAAGCCTAATGTGCTAAACACTTCGTCGTATAATAAAATTAATTCCACCTCATTAATCAAGGCGTCGCTACCTACTATATCTGCATCGCATTGGTAGAACTCTCTGTATCTGCCTCGTTGCGGCCTATCGGCTCTCCATACCGGTTGAATTTGATAGCGTTTAAATGGAAAAGTAATATCGTTCTGATGCATCACTACATACCTAGCAAACGGTACAGTTAAATCGTACCTCAATGCTTTTTCTGCAATTTCTGCGGTAAGCGCTTTCGAATTTTTTGCTATTAAATTTTGCTCGCTAGTTTTGGCTAAGTAGTCGCCAGAATTTAACACTTTAAAAATCAATTGATCACCTTCTGCACCATATTTTCCAGTGAGCGTTTCCAGATTTTCCATACTTGGGGTTTCAATCGCTTGAAATCCATATTTCTTGAACGCCATTCGAATGGTATCAAAAATATAGCTTCTTTTAGCGACTTCCTCTGGCGAAAAATCGCGCATGCCTTTTGGAATTCCAACTTTACTCATGCTTATTATTTATTTAGCTAAGAAGTGGTGAAAAGTATCACTTCTCAATCCTAATCTTAAAGTTTCTAAAGGGATTAATTCATTCGGAGGAATATTACCCAAATTTACATTGGCGCCTAAGAGTTTAATAAACCAGGTTTGTTGGGCCTTTTGTGGGGCTTCCCATAATATTTTTTCTGATGGTATTTTGGTTAGCAATTCTTGCACTAATCCTTGTCTCACTTCGCCGGAGTCTCTATAAATTCCAATGTTACCGCTTTCTCTTGCTTCTGCAATTACATAATGAGAGCCTGCCGCTAATTCTGCTAACATTAATTCGATCCATTGGTAAGGTGCCATAATATTTTCAGCATCTTTAGAACCAACTTCAGAAACTACGGTAACTATTTTTGCAAGGTCCGAAATGTATTCGCATTTTTTTTGATGATCTAATATAATCGAACCATCAGAAACTTCGGCATGGCCTAATTGAAATTTATCTAATAATCTTTTATAATCATCGTATTGATTTCTGATAATAAATGCCTCGAATAAAGTACCACCAAAATAAACAGGAATACCAGCTGCTTTATAAATCGCTAATTTTTTTTCAAGTACAGGTGTCACATAAGAAGTTGCCCATCCTAATTTTACAATATCCACGAAAGGCCCTGCTACTTCAATAAAATCTTCTACTTCTCTTGGGCTTAATCCTTTATCCATTACCATGGTCATGCCATTGCTTCTGGGCTTTGAAGTTCTTTCGGGTATTTGGGTTAAATGATAGTTCATATTATTTAAAATAATAAGGTAAAATAAATTAATTTAAAAGATGTTTTTGGATGATGGCCAAAATCATATTGTTTTCTTTTAATTGGGGAAGGTATTCGAAAAGTATTTCGTGTTTGCTCGCGTCTAATGCCAATCCTATTTCAAGAAAATTAATTGCATGCTTTGAATTTCCTGCGCTAAATTGATAAGCAACCATACGGTAATATAATTCTGCTGCATCGGGGTTTGCTTTAATACCCTCTTGCATGCAATCAATCGCTTCTTGAATTTTATTTTGCTCATAATATAATGCAGAAAAGTCGAGCCACACTTCAATATCATTTGCAGTTAATTCTAATACTTTTTCGTATGCTTCTTCTGCTTTTTCAAAATTGCCTAATTTATAATGCGAGTCGGCCAATGCGAAAAAGTAATCAGGAACAGATTGGTCTATGCTGATGGCTTTATGATAAAAATGAAGTGATTCGTAACAACGATCTTCTGCATCTAATGTAACACCAATGCCAAACCAGGCATCTGCTAAATTTGGATCTAACTTTACGGCTTTTTTATAATAGGACCTAGCTTCGTCCATATGTTCTAGCTTTTCGTAACATTCTCCAATGCTACAAAATGTTTCGGCAGATGGTTGTTCGATTTCATAGGTGCGTTTGTACACTTCAATGGCTTGCTCGTAACGCTCTAAATTTGCCAGTGCATTTCCTTTGTTAAAATAAGCCGATGCAAAAGATTCATTGATGATGATTGCATAATCGTATGCGTCTAAAGCTTTTTCGAAGAGTTCGGCTTTGGTATAGGCATTGCCTAAATTATACCATGCAGCAAAAGAATAAGGATCGTTATTGATAAACTGTAAATAGAAATTAATACTTTCTTCTGGTTTATCAAGCACATCAAAACAAAAGGCTAATTCGTAAAGCGCATCTTGGTTTTCCATGTTTTGTTCTAAACATTGCTTTAAGTAAACAATGGCTTGCTCGTAATTACCTAGGTTTTCAAAGGCATAAGCAAGGTGAAGATAAATATCATCGGTTTCTTCTGCAAAGCTGAGTGCTTTTTCGTATTCAATAATTGCGGCTTCGAATTGTTCTTTCTTTTCAAAAATAGTTGCGCGCAATTGATAAATTTCTGGATTAGAACTTTCTAGTGTTTCTGCTTTTTCTAAAAGCGTTAAGGCTTCATTGATTCTATTAGTCACAGCAAATAATTGTGCTTTTCTAATAATAAAAATGGCAGCATATATATGTTGAGATAAAGCATATTCGATTACTTGTAATGCTTTTATTGGGTCGTTTTTTTCTATAAAATAATCGATGATCCCTTCGAAAGATTGGGCATCAAAAAAATACTGGTCTTTATTACGAATCATCTCTTCGTATCTTTCGACCGAAAATCTTAAATCTTCGGCATCATTGTAGTCAAAATCTTCGTCCATCTTAAATCTTCTAAAAATTCAACAACATGATTGTCACAATTGCTTGACAATCTGTCATAAACTTGTTAATAATTTGGCAATTTTTAGCAACTTTGTAAGGTCTAATTTTTCAACACATCTCAACAACTAATTTAAATAATTGATATATAAATAGATATGAAAAAATCCTTGTTTATAAAGCCTTTGGCCGCTTTTGCACTTGTATTCCTCTTCTTAGGTTTAAGCAATAGTTATGCCCAAAATTATTGGCAGCAAAAAGTGCAATATCGCATCCAAGTTCGATTAGACGATTCCAGCCATCTGTTACATGGTAACGAAGAAGTAGTCTATCAAAACAATTCGCCCGAAGTGCTCCAATATATTTGGTTTCATTTATGGCCAAATGCCTATAAAAACGATCAATCTGCGTTTGCAAAACAGCAATTACTTAATAAAAAGACCAAATTTCATAAAGCAACTGTAAAAGATAGAGGCTATATTGATAGTTTAGCATTCGAAGTCAATCAACAAGCAGTTAAAGTGGAATTCAATGATGAGTTTCCAGACATTTGTAAAATTATTTTAAACGCGCCTTTATTACCAGGTCAATCATTGGTAATCACTACTCCGTTTAGGGTAAAAATACCCGCTTCATTTTCGAGATTAGGTCATGTAAAACAAGCTTATCAAATTACACAGTGGTATCCAAAGCCGGCGGTATTTGACCACAAAGGCTGGCATCCAATTTCTTATTTAGATCAAGGAGAATTTTATTCGGAGTTTGGTTCTTTTGATGTAAAAATAACTTTGCCTAGTAATTATATTGTTGCTTCAACTGGAAATCTAAAAACCATTTCAGAACAATTATTTTTAGATAGTTTAGCAAACGCAAAACTTGATTCGAGTAAAATAAAATTCAGCCCTACTGGAAAAATTAATGCAATTACGCCAGCATCCACCTCAACTTATAAAACCCTGCATTATGTGCAAGACAGCTTACACGATTTTGCTTGGTTTGCCGATAAAGATTTTTTGGTTAAAAAAAGCAGTGTGCGTTTGCCTGTTTCTCAAAGAGCAGTAAACACTTGGGTGATGTATACACCCGCAAATAAAAAATATTGGGAAAAGGGAGTTGATTATGTGAACGAAGCAGTATATAATTATTCTTTATGGAATGGCGAATATCCCTACAATGCTTGTACAGCAATAGATGGCGCCTTAAGTGCAGGTGGTGGAATGGAATATCCAATGGTAACAGTTATTGGCGGAGTTAGTAGCGCAAAAATGTTAGAAACTGTTATTGTGCACGAAGTGGGACACAATTGGTTTTATGGAATTTTAGGAAGTAACGAAAGAAAGCATGGATGGATGGACGAAGGCTTGAATACTTTTTATGAAAACAGAGTTACAAAATTATTAAGCACAAGTAATGTAATGATTGGAGATTCTTCTTTAGCCGGTGTAAATAGCTTTTTTGATTTAAAAGATTTTCCGCAAGGCTATAGTAATTATTTAACTTATATGATTGCCGCATCTTTACATAAAGACCAAGCTATTGAAACACCATCAGCAGATTTTACGCCGATAAATTATGGTGCGGTAATGTATACAAAGTCGGGATTGGTATTTTCTTATTTACAAGAATATTTAGGATTGAAAGTTTTTGATTCGGCGATGCATGTTTATTTTGACAGATGGAAATTTAAACATCCTTATCCAGAAGATTTAAAAGCAGTATTAGAGGAAGTGAGTGGCAAAAAATTAGAATGGTTTTTTGAGCATATGATTAACTCTACGGATCAAATTGATTTTAAACTAAGCGATGTACAAACTATCAACAATCAATTGGCTGTTAAAGTGCAAAACCGCTCTGGCTTTGAAGCACCGGCTTTTGTTTCTGCTTTAGATCGCAACGGAAATGTAATAGAAACATTTAAAACAGAGCCTTATGTAGGGACAAATATTTTATATTTTGATCAAGCAAAAGTGAGTAAGATTCAAATTGACCCCTATTATGTAATTCCAGAAGTCAACAGAAATAATAATGTGATGCGTGTTAAAGGGCCCTTCAAAGCAATGGAGCCTTTTAGGTTACAAGCTATAGGTTCTATTACCAATCCTAAAAAATCACAATTATTTTTTATGCCAATTATAGGGTATAATTCGTACGATAAATGGATGCCTGGTATCGCATTTTACAATCATATTTTTCCCTTTAAAAAATTCGAATATGAATTAGCGCCAATGTATAGTTCCGAATATAATCAATGGAATGGTTTAGCCAAAGCCGCTTATCATAGCTATCCTAGCTTTGCCAAAGAAATAACCTATATGGTTAATTTCGCTACTTTCAATACAAACGACCGCTCAAATGATATACTTGCAGTTATACATTATGATAAATTTTCGAAGGCGAGTTTTAATATTGATTTTGAATTTAAACAAGCTGCTTTGCAAAGTAATTTGCGTCAAAAATTAAGCTATCGTTTTATTCAAACTAATATTGACACCACTTATGGCGATGCAAGTTCGACAGTGAACAATAACAAACAAGACTTTCATGTTTTGAATTTCAATGCAGAAAATAGTGCTATTCAGTTGCCGCATTCTTTAGATTTGCGTTATGAGTTTTCGAATAGTACTGCAAGTCCTTATCATAAAATCGCTGGAACTTTTACAGCAACCATTCCTTATCAGTCGCTTAGCAAAGGTCTAAATATTCGATTATTTGGAGGTTATAGCACGGCTGATGCTGACAATTCTAGCAACGTAGGTTTGTTCTCTGTTTCGGGAGATAATGATTATTTATTTGATCAAGTATATACCGATAGAAATAATGGCCAGTATTTTTATGTACAGGAAGGAGGCTTTAAAGCATTTACAGCATTAGATAATGCAAATAGCATGATTTCTTTAAATATCAAGGCACCCTTACCAATCAAAGCACCGATAGGTATTTTTGCTGATGCAGCTTATTTACCTAATTATTCTGACACAGAAAATAGATTGAATTATGCAGCAGGTATTTATTTTCCAATCATCAATAATTTGCTAGAAGTATATATGCCTTTTTATGTTTCAACTTTTGATAAAGGCTCACTAACTGGAATACCTAAGCCAAACTTTAAAGATCAAATTAGATTCATGATTAATTTGACTAATTTGCAACCTTTAAATCTACTACGAAAAATATCTATATAAATACCTATGAAATCAATTCAAGAAGTTATTGAAAATTTAGGCATACAAGCCGAAAACAAAGGAGCATCAACAGGTGCGGTTTGGTTTAATACTACAGGCGCAGCCATCGAATCTTATTCGCCAGTAGATGATAAATTAATTGCAAAAATTAATCAAGGCACTGCCGATGATTATGAAAAAATAATGCAAACAGCAAGTGCTGCTTATTTGAAATGGAGAAAAATTCCAGCACCACTAAGAGGTGAAGTAGTGCGTCAAATCGGAAATGCATTGCGCGAACAAAAAGAAGATTTAGGGATGTTGGTTTCTTACGAAATGGGTAAGAGTTACCAAGAAGGTTTAGGCGAAGTACAAGAGATGATAGACATCTGCGATTTCGCTGTTGGTTTATCGCGTCAATTACATGGATTTACCATGCACAGCGAAAGACCTTTGCATAGAATGTACGATCAATACCATCCTATAGGAATTGTAGGCGTTATTTCTGCATTCAATTTTCCAGTTGCCGTATGGGCTTGGAATGCAATGCTTGCAATGGTTTGCGGAGATGTTGTGGTTTGGAAGCCAAGTTCAAAAGTAATGCTATGTGCCATTGCCACACAAAATATTGTAGCTAAAGTATTAGCAAATTGTAATGTACCAGAAGGCGTCATTAATTTAATTGCAGCTGGTTCTGCTTATGTTGGCGATCAATTTTTAGAAGATAAAAGAGTGCCTTTGATTTCTGCAACGGGCTCTACTAAATTAGGAAAAAGAGTAGGCCGAATTGTTGGCGAAAGATTAGGAAGAAGCTTATTAGAATTAGGTGGAAACAATGCCATTATTATTACAGAGTATGCCGATCAAGATATGGCTTTAAGAGCGGTATTGTTTGGCGCGGTTGGAACAGCAGGTCAGCGTTGTACTTCTACTAGAAGATTAATTATTCAAGAAAATGTATACGATGCGTTTAAAGCGAAATTACTCAAAGCCTACGCACAAGTAACCATCGGAAACCCTTTAGATGCAAGCAACTTAGTGGGTCCACTCATCGACAAAGCAGCAGTAGATAGTTTTACACATGCCATTGCAGCGGTTAAAGCAGAAGGCGGAAACGTTATTTTTGGAGGGGAAGTATTAAGTGGCGCAAATTACGAATCGGGTTGTTATGTTAAACCTTGTATTGCGGAAGCCAAAAATGAATTTAAAATTGTACAAGAAGAAACCTTCGCGCCAATTTTATATATCATGAAATATAAAACAATCGACGAAGCCATTGCCATGCACAATAATGTGCCGCAAGGATTGTCATCTGCAATATTTTCTACTAATATTTTAGAAACAGAAAAGTTCTTATCACAAGAAGGTTCTGACTGTGGTATTGCTAACGTGAATATTGGCACCTCGGGTGCAGAAATTGGTGGTGCATTTGGTGGCGAAAAAGAAACAGGCGGTGGACGTGAGTCGGGCTCTGATGCCTGGAAAGTCTATATGCGCAGACAAACCAATACCATTAATTACGGTACCGAATTGCCATTAGCACAAGGTATTAAATTTGATTTTTAAAAATTTGAACTAACATTAATAGAATAAAAACATCATATGCCCAGACCCAGTGAAACCGAATATGGCGCTTTCTATCAAACTTATATTAACTATACTAGTGTCAAAGACTACTCTATATTAGTACAACAATACAACGAAATAATTATAGAAGCTTGGAATGTCATTCCTACAGAAAAAATAAATTTTGCTTATGCTCCAGACAAATGGACGATTAAGCAAATGTTACAACATGTCATTGATACAGAAAGAATTTTTGCATACAGAGCTTTGGTTATTGCGAGAAAAGAACCAGCGGCCTTATTGGGCTTTGACGAAAATGAATATGCAAAAAATGCCACTGCCAGTCATCGCAATTGGAAAGAAATGATTGCCGAATGGAAAATTCTAAGACAATCTACTAATATGTTATTTGGCTCTTTTACAGCAGAAGACTTAAAGCAAAAGGGCACAGCCAATAACTTGCCTATTTCTGTAAACGCTTTGGGCTTCATTATCTTCGGACACGCCTTGCATCATTTACATGTATTGAAAGAGCGTTATTCCATTTAAAAATTATTATTACGAAAAAGCCCTACGTTATTCGCAGGGCTTTTTTTATAATTGACTTTGAAGTCTTTGTACTAATAAAAGAATAATTCTTTTGTTGATACCAGAAATATCAGATTGGTAAATCACAAACTCTTCTTCTGTAAAAAGAGCTGCAATCATACCTACTAAATTATTTTTGAGCGTCAAATTCTTTTTTAATCTTTCTTCAATTAGCGCCGCTCTATCTCTGCTGCCTTTTGGTAAATCTATATTTCCTAAGTCTTTTAAAAAATAAGAAATAATAATTTCGTTCTGAAACTTAGCAATTGGCCTGAGTGTTTCGTTTTGAAATCGCTCTGCTGCTGAGCTGTCAAGGCTTTTATCGAATTCGACTTTTGGCCTAATTTTAATCATTAATTCAGATCTTGTGCTCATATTTATTTGCTTTATATTATTTATTCCAAATTTCCCAACTGGCTTCGGCTTGATTTTCGAGCATACTTGTTCCGTTTGCTACTGCTGCTCCTGCAGCTTTTGCTTTTTTCATCAGTGTAGTTTCTGCTGGATTATACACCAAGTCAAATACAAAATGCTTATCCCCAATAAATTCAAATGGAATATTTGGGCATTCATTTATATTTGGGAAAGTACCCAATGGCGTGCAATTAATTATTAAGGTATGGCTTTCGAGCATGTTTTGATTCAATTCTTCGTAGGTTATTTCCTTGCTATCTTTTTTCGGAGTTCTACTAAGCAAATAAAAAGGTACCGCATGTTTTGCTAAGATATACTGCACTGCCTTGGAAGCACCTCCGGTGCCTAATACCAGGGCTTTGCGCGTTTTTAAATCTACAAATGTTTGAATCGCTTTTTCAAAACCAAAAGCGTCGGTATTGTATCCTATCCATCGGCCATCTGCTAAGCAGGCAATGGTATTTACTGCTCCAATGGCTTTTGCCTGTTCCGAAATTTCATCTAAAAAAGGAATGATACTTTCTTTAAAAGGAATCGTAACATTTAATCCGCATAAATTAGCTTGCGTATTTTTTAGAGCGCTAATCTCTTCGATATTTTCTAATGGATATAATTCGTATTGGGCATCAATAATCTGTTCTCTATCAAACTTATTTTTAAAATAAGTTGGCGAAAAAGAATGGCTTAAAGATTTTCCTATTAATCCGAATATTCTCATGTTGGGGAATTTATTTTATAAATTTCCAACCATGCTTTCTGGTTTTACCCATTCATCGAATTGCGCATCGGTAAGCAAGCCAAGTGCAATGGCTGCAGCCTTTAGCGTCAAGTTTTCTTTATGTGCTTTCTTTGCAATTTTAGCTGCATTATCATAGCCTATATGGGTATTCAATGCGGTCACTAACATCAACGAATTATCTAAATTCTTTTTAATATCAGCGTAGTTTGGTTCTATACCAACTGCACAATTATCATTAAAAGAAACACAAGCATCTCCAATTAATCTGGCAGAGTGTAATACATTTGCTGCAATTAAAGGTTTAAAAACATTCAACTCAAAATGACCCGTTGCACCGCCAATGGTCACTGCCACATCGTTGCCGATAACTTGTGCGCAAACCATGGTTAAGGCTTCTGGTTGTGTAGGATTTACTTTGCCTGGCATAATCGATGAGCCAGGTTCGTTGTCTGGAATAATAATTTCGCCAATGCCACATCTTGGTCCAGAACTCAACATGCGAACATCGTTGCCAATTTTCATTAATGCAACCGCAGCTCTTTTAAGTGCACCCGATAATTCTACCATCGCATCGTGCGCAGCCAAAGCTTCAAATTTATTTGGTGCAGTAATAAATGGTAAGCCAGAAATTTCTGCAATTTTTTTAGCCACTAATTCTGCATAGCCTTTTGGCGCATTTAGTCCGGTACCAACAGCTGTTCCGCCTAAGGCTAATTCGCTAACCATTGTTAATGCGTTATTAATTGCGCGCATGCTATTGGTTAGTTGTTGTGCATATCCCGAAAATTCTTGTCCTAAAGTTAAAGGGGTAGCATCCATAAAATGCGTACGACCAATTTTTACAATATCTTTAAAAGCCAATGCTTTTGCTGCAAGTGTATCTCTTAATAAAGTTAAGCCTGGTAAAGTAATTTCTGCAATTTGTTTGTATGCCGCAATGTGCATAGCGGTTGGATAGGTATCATTAGATGATTGAGATTTATTTACATCGTCGTTTGGATGTAAGATTTTATGTTCATCGTTTAGTTTACCACCTTTGATCACATGTCCTCTATTGGCAACCACTTCATTCACATTCATGTTGCTTTGCGTGCCCGAACCCGTTTGCCAAATAACAAGCGGAAATTCCTCGTCTAATTTTCCTGCAATAATTTCGTCACATACTTCGGCAATTAAAATTGCTTTGTCTGCTGCTAATACACCTAAATCTTGATTGGTAAAGGCAGCCGCTTTTTTTAGAATAGCAAATGCACGAATAATTTCTAATGGCATTTTATCTGCAGCGCCACCTATTTTAAAATTTTGTAATGATCTTTGAGTTTGTGCAGCCCAATATTGTTTAGCCGGAACTTGTACTTCGCCAAGGCTGTCTTTTTCTATTCTGAATTCCATTGTTATTGAATTTTGTGTATGCAAATTTAGCCATTTGTTCATTATCATTTGAATTTTAACCCCTATTTCGGTTGAATTTCGGTTAAAATATTTTCGAGTTTTTCATAATTGTGGATAATTCATTCTTATTATAGCCGTTATAAGGCTTTACATTTGTTTTGATTAAATGGGTGGCCATTGCCATCAATCCCTTACCATTAAAATATTACATATGAAGATGAAAATCATGCGATTGTTGACGGTGCTATTTATATTGTCTACAGCTGTATCTGCGGCACCTAAAAAAGAATTTTTTGGTGTAAAATTCGATAGAGATTTATTAAACAGATTTATACCTGTTTCTAAAAGAAAGTTTTTAAAAATGCAAAGCTTTCGCGACTCACTACAACGCGATTTAAATGTGGAGTTAATTAAAAATGATAGTTTAACCAAGTTGGTAAAACTTAAAAATGACACCATTGCAAACCTACAAGACGAATTGGTATTGTTAAAAGAAAAGCATGCTAATTTAAGCGCGCAGTATACCACACTATCAGATAATTATAAGCAACTAAGAGCAAACAGTTCTGATGAAATTAAAAAATTAATCAAAGACTTAGAAGCTGCGCAAGCTAATTTAGTTGCAAGAGAAAAGCGTTTACAAGAAGTAGAAGACGCGATGAAAAAACGCGATGACATGGTTAATTCATTGCGAGATAAATTAGCGAAAGCATTGCTAGGATTCAATAAGAGCGGGCTTTCTGTTAATATTAAAGACGGAAAAGTGTATGTTTCTTTAACCGATAAATTATTATTTAGTACGGGTAGTATCGAAATAGACCAAAGAGGTCAAGAGGCTTTAGTTGAATTGGTAAAAGTGTTAAAAACACAACCAGATATCAATGTATTAGTAGAAGGCCATACCGATAATATGAAAGTATTTAACTTAGGACAAATTAAAGACAACTGGGATTTAAGTGTGTTGAGAGCAACTTCTGTAGTTAGATTTTTAACAGAAAATCAAAGCTTAGATCCATTAAGAGTGAACGCATCTGGTCGTGGCGAATATTTGCCAATTGAAAAATCAAATGCAGCCGAATCAAGAAGTAAAAATAGAAGAATCGAAATTATCTTAACACCTAAGTTAGATGAATTGTATCGTATGTTAAATGACGATACAAAATAATCAATAGTACATCTCCATAAAAAAAGGCTGCAATAATTATTGCAGCCTTTTTTTATGCTTATTAAAATGGGCTGATAAAATCTTTAAAGGTTGGTAACAAGTAGTCTTTCTCCGAAACGTGAATTGCAGGCACTTTCCAGTCTATGGCAAGTGTTTCATCGTTAAAGCGAATGCCGCCTTCGGAAGCCTTGTGGTAGTAATTCGAACATTTATAGCAAAAAATAGTTTGGTCTGCTAAGGTCGAAAAACCATGGGCAAAACCTGGGGGTATCCATAATTGCAAATGATTTTGATCGTTTAATTCAATCGCAAAAGATTGTCCGTATGTTGGAGATGCTTTTCGAATATCAACTACCACATCCAATACAGATCCTTGTAAAACACGCACTAATTTACCTTGTTCAAATGGTGGTGCTTGAAAATGTAATCCTCTGATGGTACCTTTTTGAGAAAGCGATTGATTATCCTGTACAAGCGCTAATTCATGATTGATCTCTTTGAAAAAATCTGCACGAAAACTTTCATAAAAGTAACCGCGATCATCTTTCCAAACTTTTGGTTCAATGACCAATAAATCGATAATAGGGGTGTCTATGATTTTCATGCTACTATTTCTAATATTGTTCGGAAGGCTGCAAATTTATTGGCGTATTTTTGTTGGTGATCTGCTTGTAAAGCGGGCGCAAAATGAGTTTGATATTCTTTTAATTTCTCCATAGAAGGAGCAATATATTGAAACGAATAAGTAAAGCCATCTTGTGGCGGATCTAATAGTTTTAATATCTTATTGCTGCTAAAACAGCCAGTAGCTAGTACTTCAGGTACATGCACCTCTTTCATCCAGCTAAGCCATTCCTCGTGAATTGCTGGATCAATATTTACGGTAACGCTATATAAAATCATATGTAAAAGTATAAAAAATATTATAAATCATCGCCTCTCCATTTCCTGTACAGTTTCCTTGCAGCTACTGCATATAAGCTACCTGGCATTTCCACAATCAATCGTTGCAAATATTCCATTCCTTTTTTACGATCGTTTAGCAGCGCATCATAGGTGTTGGCTAAACAAAACAAAGCATCATCTGCCCATATACTCTCCACATCAATCGATACTAATTGGGTTAATTTCTGAATAGCAGCAGTGGTATCATTTGTTTTTAAATCAATTTGTGATTTAGTCCACAAAATATCGTCTGCTAATTCATGACCTGGATAAAGCACATTAATACTATCTAAAACCAAATTTGCTTGCTTGTATTTTTGTTGAATAATTAACAGATCGGCTTTTGCATATAAACTCAAGGCTTCCGTGTTGCTATCTAAATTGGTATTGTCTGCAATGATCAAGCTTAAATTAATTGCATCATTTGCGATTAATTGAGAGGTAGAAGATTTTAAAATATCTAGTTGTGATTTTGCCCATTCAAATTCGGAAGTATAATAGGCTAATTGCGCGTTCTTAAATTTAGCTAATTGTCCAATAGGCTCGTCTTTATTGGCTTTATCGACTTGTCCATATAATAAAGCTGCTTCCCAAATTTCACCCGTCATTAAATAAACATCACCTAAAACTAATTTACATTCATTGATGAAATTGGCTTTGCCAATTTGGTCTTCTATTATTTTTTCTAAAACGCTAGTCGCTAAATTAGGCTCTTGTAATTGATAGGCTAATAATTCTGCGTATGCCTTTCTTGCCATTGCCGCGTTATTTCCTCCATCATTTAATTGAATATAATTTTCAAATAGGGGTTTAAGTGCTAAAAGTGCTTGAGGGTTTTGGTTTAAAGAAATTGCTTTGGATTTTTGTGTAAGCAATAAATCAAGTTTAGCTTTAGCCAAATATTCATTGTCTATAGCCTGGGTAATAATATATTGATATGCTTTGATGGCCACATCGAATGCGCCATTTTCTTTACATATTGCTGCATAGTTTAAAATGGTTTCTCCTTCCGCTCTTTTGATTCGATCCAATGCAATGTTTTGTGTTAATCCTGCTTCATAATCTTTTAACTGAATATAAACCCAGCTTAGCAGTTCGTTATAAAATCCAAAATTAGGGTTGAGCTGTGATTTTTTGAGTAATACATTTCTGAGTAATTGTAATTCATTTTGTTCTGTGAGGTAATCACTGAAAGCATTTTGGGCTTGTTGTATAGAAATTAAACCTGCTTGAACAAAATCTAATTGTTC
>CAIKLP010000042.1 GCA_903828245.1 uncultured bacterium
CGATCGATCTCAATAAATTAACTTATTTAAAAGAACCTAAAAGCCTTGATATTATTATATTAGGCACTTCTGGCGCTCTAATTCCAGAAATTCCTTTAGATACCGTTTTGCTTACCGAATATGCAATTGGTTTAGAAGGCTTAATGAATTTCTATCCATATAATAAATCGGAAATCGAATTAGAAATGGAAAAAAATATGCTGCAATGTTTAGCGCAAAATTTTTCATTTATTAAACCCTATGCTTGCAAAGCTTCCGATAAATTAATCAATCAATTTAAAGAAGATATGTATTTAGGAATTACCGCTACCTGTCAAGGATTTTATCATCCACAAGGCAGAAGTATTAGCCATGATCCACATTTTAATTCCATATTATCCGATTTAAAAGCATGGAAAACGAATGAAAATGTAATTAGCAATTTTGAGATGGAAACGGCTGGAATACTTGGTTTAGCTAGGTATTTTGGATTTAATGCTTGTTCTATCAATTTAATATTAGCTAATAGAGCTAATCAAACTTTTTCTAAAAATCCTGCTTTAAAAATGAATGCTTTAATCGAAAAAGTTTTAGCAAAAATAAGCTTATAATGTTTTGCAATAATTTAAATAAAGTTCAATTGATTTTAATTTTTCATCACTTAAATGATAATTAATTTTATTATTTAAGTAATCGGCTACATCAAAATTCGCTAATTGATTGGCTTTAATTACTTCGTTTTTATTTGCCAAACCATAAGCCAATACCTCGTTAAACTCTTTTATAAAATCGGCCGAAAGTGCTGTATTTGCTACCCAAGCAGCAAATACAAATGGTAATCGGGTAAATTCAAACCAAGCCGTTGCTAAATCAAAAACATGTTGGTATTGCTCTTGAATACCAAATGTTCGGTCGCCAATGAGCACAAATGCCTCTCCATCTTGTAATGAAACAATATCTATAGTTCTTTCTTTGAATTCGACCTCTTTTTTCCAAAAATGTTTTAGTAATATTTTAGCTAAGTTATTAGAACTTCTACTGTGTGGATCTAAATAAATGGTATGGATTTCGTCTATACTATTATTAGCAAATATAAATACCGAATTTACCGCTTCACGGGCTGAAATACAGTAATCAGTGATAACTTGAGGGTTTTGAATATCCAACATGGCTGCTACTGGTATTAAACCAACTTGCACTTCGTTAGTAGCCAATTTAGCAGCACAAACAGCAGGAATGTCTAAACAATAATTAAAGTGAGAGCCATTGGGTGCATGCATTAAACCATAAATAAATGGTTTAGCATTTAAATAAGAAACAACTGAAATTTTTTGATTAAACATGTAGGTGATCTAAATTGTTAAAATCGACTAATTCGAATTGTTCGTTTTTATATTTAATTCTATATAAAGAAACATTACTATGAGGAAATGTATCCATCTGATTTAATGCTTTACCCAATAAATGACAAAGCAAAATTCGCAAAGCCCTACCATGCATACATATCAAAATGGATTCGTGTTCGTTCTCTGATAGTATTGTTTGCATTGCTTCTTGCTGTCTTTGCATTACTTCAATCGGATTTTCACCATTGGGAAATTTCATTTCTAAATTTCCATTCATCCAATTTTTAGTCAATTTTGCAAAATCATTTCGATCGGACACACTCGATAATTTACCTTCATAAATACCCCAATCTAATTCGTCTAAACCTGCAAGTTGTTGCCAAGGAATATTTTTGTCAATAAATTTAGCGACAGTTTGGTGTGTTCTTTTTAAAGTAGAAGTATAAATTTTATCAAATTCAATATGATGATAGGCTTTATAAAACTTTGCTGCTTGCAATAATCCTGTTTCGTTTAGATCTGAATTTACGCCTCTACCCTGAACAATTCCTTGTTTATTAAAATCGGTTTCGCCGTGTCTGATGATATAAAGTTCTTTCATATTAATTAGATGGCGCAAGCGGCAAATCTATGTAATTATTGGCTTTTGGCGCTTCTTTAGGAAATTCGAAATCTTTATAATCGGTGATGATATTATATAAAGTATCGCGTTCTACCGGATGTCTCCCAACATTTTTAATTAATTCTACTAATTCTTGTGTGCTGAGTTTTGGATTTTGTTCTTCTGCCCCAGCCATAGAATAAATTTTTGTGGTATCGTCTATGGTACCATCAATATCATCGACACCAAAAGATAAAGATAACTGCGCAGTGTTTCTACCAATCATTGGCCAATAGGCTTTGATATGATCGATGTTATCTAAATAAATTCTACTGATCGCATAATTTCTTAAATCCTCGATGGTGCTTACTTCGGGCACATGCGACATGGCATTATCTTTATTCCTAAATTTTAAAGGAATAAAAGTATTGAAACCACCAGTTTGATCTTGTAAATTTCTTAATCTATCTAAATGATCTACTCGATGTGCAAAAGTTTCTGTAGCTCCGTAAAGCATGGTACAGTTAGATTTCAAGCCTAAGCGATGTGCTGTTTCGTGAATTGCTAACCATTGAGCAGTGGTCGCTTTATCGCCACAAATTTCTGCTCTTAAAGTTTCATCAAAAATTTCTGCACCACCACCTGGTATAGAATCTAAACCTGCAGCCATCATAATTTTCAATCCTTCTTCGATACTTACTTTTGCTTTTCTAAACATGTATTCGTATTCGACAGCCGTAAATGCTTTGATGTGTAAATTAGGTCTTAAGGCTTTGATAGCTTTAAATAAATCGCAGAAAAACTCAAGCGTTAACTTTGGATGTACGCCGCCGACAATATGAACTTCGGTTACCGGTTTGTTTTCGTAACTTTTTATAATATCCAACATTTGCTCTTTCGATAAAACCCAACCCTCATCGGCTTGCTTCAATAAGCGAGAATAAGAGCAAAAATTACAGGTAAAAACGCAAATATTAGTGGGTTCAACATGGAAATTACGATTGAAAAAAGTGTAATCACCGTGTTTTTGTTCTCTGATAAAGTTGGCAAGCACACCCAAATAACTTAACTCGGCATTTTCAAACAAAAAAAGTGCCTCTTCCTTGTTAATTCTTTCTCCCATTTTCACCTTCGATGCAATGTTTTGAAGGTCTGTGGATAATGTATGTGGATAAAGTAGGGTATCTATGTTCTGTGGAGCTTGTTTCATGCAGGTCAAAGGTATGATTTTTGTCAAATTTATTTA
>CAIKLP010000043.1 GCA_903828245.1 uncultured bacterium
AAATGGGCAAACCTTTAAAAGATATGACCTTAGCCGAAATGGATGTATTTTGGAATGAAGCAAAAAAATCAAATTAATTATGAAAAAATTTAGCTTATTTATTATTGCTATTATTTTGTTTAGCGCTTGCAAAACAACATTCGAAATGAACGATCAATGGCTAGGACATTGGGTTAATAAAGCCTTTGTAGATAGCATACAATTGACCAAAAATCCTAATCTTATTCAAAATACCCCATTTGTAGAACTTATTTTTGATAGGCCAGATTCTAATTTAAGACAGTTTATTATTGGAAAAGAAAGCAGATCGCTCACTTATGTTCCATTAGATGAAAATACTTTAGAAGTAAAGAATTACCAAAATGCAAGCAATGCTTTTTTAGTTTTACAAGACAAACAGATTTTGCTGCAAGACCTAGACCATAAAACCATTGCAAGTTTTATAAAAATTACAGCCAAAGATTTTCCTAACGAAGACATCAGTAGCTATATCTCTTATGGTGTTTGTTATATCAATAAAATTTTATTCAGCGGAAATTACCAATATGATGATGCCGAAAAAGTAACTTTTCATTCAAATGGAGGTATTACAGGCCTTCCAGACATGAGCACTTATGCACCTTGCTTAAGTGGAGAATGCCTAAGCATGAGCAAAAAAGCGAATTTATATGCTACCAACAATCAATCAGAAGGTAAAAATTATGATTGGGAAATTAAAAACGATTCTTTATTTATTTATGATTTAGATTATTCGAGGTATCCTATGCAAATGAATAAATACGATAGGAAAAATATAAAATACGCTTTGCAGAAAATTAATTAAACCTGATGGCTTTGATAGCCGTAATTTTTGTAATCAAAAAGCTAGGAATAACCACCATTAAAATACAAGCAACAAGCGCCCCCACATTTAAATAGATAATGTCTGTAAAGCTTAATTCTATTGGAACATAGCTCATGTAATAATTAGTTTGATCGAGCTTTAAAATATGGGTTTTGATTTGAATAAAACTAATCAATAGCGCAATTGCATTTCCAATTATCAAACCATAACTAATTAAATAGCCCGCATTCCATAAAAATATTTTTTGAATTGAAATATTTTTTGCACCCAAGGTTTTCAATAAACCGATGGTAGCACTTCGCTCTAAAATAATGATTAACAAAGCAGAAATCATATTGATACCTGCTACCAATAACATTAAAATAATAATTACCTGACCATTTACATCGAGCAAAGCCAACCATTCAAACATGCTAGGATAAAGCGCTGAAACTGTTTGCGCATAAGCATCAAAAGGCAATGCAGTATTTAACTGAGCTATTAACTGCTCATCTGGTATACGCTGATTAGCATAAATTTCGTAGCCTCCAATTTCTTGTTGATGCCAATTATTTACACTTTTGATAATATCAATATCCGATACAATATACATGCGATCTAATTGATCGATACCAGAATCGAAAATACCAACCACTTTTAATTTCCTAATTTTTAATTGCTCATCTGCAAAATAAATATAGAGCGAGGTGTTTAATGCCACTTGATATCGATTCGCTAGATCTTTAGAGATAATGATTTCGTTGGCTTGCTGAAACAATCGACCTTGCGTTAGGATGGATTGGTAAAAACCAGTATGGTAACTTTTGCCCAAACCCTTAAGCACAATAGGATCCATTTGACTACCCATTCTAAGTACGCCCACTTTACTAGCAAATTCATTATAATGGGCAATTCCCTTATTGTTTTTTAATGCGGTGCTTAAACTATCCGATTGGTAGATAAAACTATTTTCGGGGTTATTGGCTAATTGAATTTTACTGATTTGAATGTCGCCTGCAAAATTTCGAAGCTTATCTTGTATGGTAGTTTTAAAGCCCCTAATGACTGCTAAAGACAATATCATGACAGCAATTCCTAAAGCAATGCCGGTAATGGCAATTCGAACAATCATTTTAGAGAATGACCTTTTAGATTGAAAACTGATGCGTTTTGCTATAAAATGTTCGAAATTCATTTGATTAATTTAATGCTAATTTAAAAATCTTCTGCTAGTATTAAGGGTTTTTTTGTTAATTCGTACTAATTCAATTAAAGGTTATTTAAACCAATGAAATTATACCAACTTATTACCCTGTTTTTAATCTGTTGTTTGCCAGCTAAACTCATTGCGGAAACTAAACCTGCAAAGCCAATACCAGCTGCTAATTTAACGCATCAATACGTTCCATCTTTAATCGGTTTAAGAATTGCATTGGTTGTCAACCAAACTTCTACCATCGATCAAATACATCTAGTAGATTCTTTAAGGAGTTTAGGGATTCATATCGAAAAAATATTTGCGCCAGAACACGGTTTTAGAGGCAATATCGATGCGGGAGCAACTGTGCTATCGAGTATAGATTCATTAACTTGTATTAGTATTGTATCGCTTTATGGCGATCATAAAAAACCCACAAAAGAAGATTTACAAAATTGTGATTTAGTTTTATTCGACATTCAAGATGTGGGTGTGAGGTTTTATACCTATCTCTCTACTTTGCATTTGGTAATGGAGGCCTGTGCCGAAAATGCTTTGCCCTTAATGGTTCTAGACCGACCTAATCCAAATGGAAGTTATATAGATGGCCCGGTTTTAGATACGAGTAAATTTAAATCATTTGTGGGCATGCATCCTGTGCCTATTGTTTATGGAATGACTATAGGCGAATACGCTAACATGATTAATGGCGAACATTGGCTAAATAATGAATTGAAATGTAACTTAACCGTGATTCCTGTTGCGGCATATGATCATAGTAAATTTTATACTTTACCCATTAAACCTTCGCCCAATTTAGTAGATAATGCAGCGATTATTTTTTACCCTTCTCTTTGCTTATTTGAAGGCACAGTAATTAGTGTAGGAAGAGGCACCTACAGCCCTTTCAAGCAAATTGGACATCCGCTTTTATCTGCAAAATATACGAGTTATTTTATGCCGCAAGCAATCCTTGGCATGAGCATGACCCCACCCTATTTAAACCAAAATTGTTATGGCATAGATTTACAAAATTTAGATGCCAATAAATTGCTCAAAAAGGGTAAGATAAATCTACAGTGGCTCCTTGAGTTATATCATCATTACCCAAACAAAAGCGATTTCTTTAATCCATTTTTCAATAAGTTAGCAGGTAACGATCAACTCAAAAAACAAATCATCCGTAAAAAATCTATTTGGGCAATTAGGCACAGTTGGAAAAAAGATTTAGCAAACTTTAAGAAAATTAGGGCAAAATACATCCTATATCCCTAAATTAGCGGAGCTTTAATTTTAAAAAGATGAGGATAATTTACATGGGTACACCTGCTTTTGCAGTGGCACCACTCGAACAACTACTGGCTGCTGGGGCAAATATTGTTGCGGTAGTAACTACAGCAAACAAGCCTGCAGGTAGAGGACAGAAAATTTCCGAATCAGCCGTAAAGCAATTTACCGATGCCCAAAATATTCCTGTTTTACAACCCACTAATTTAAAAGATCCCGAATTTCTAAGTCAATTAAAATCATATCAAGCCGATTTATTTATTGTAGTTGCCTTTAGAATGTTACCCATGGAAGTTTGGCAAATGCCTAGTTTAGGCACTTTCAACCTTCATGCATCATTGTTGCCGCAGTATAGAGGCGCTGCTCCAATCAATTGGGCCATCATCAACGCAGAAAAAGAAACCGGCGTCACTACTTTTTTCTTAAAACATCAAATAGATACAGGAGATATTATTTTTCAAGAAAAATTAAGCATCGATACACAAGATACTGCAGGCAGCTTACACGATAAACTCATGCATTTAGGTGCTCATCTAGTGGTAAAAACTTGGCAAGCGATTGCAAACAACACCGCCCCAAATGTAAGCCAAGAAAGCATTCTAGCCAGTAACCAGTGGAATTTAGATACCTTAAAGCATGCACCTAAAATATTTAAAAATGATTGCCAAATTGATTGGCAATTACCAGCGTCGAGTATTGCTGCAAAAATAAAAGGATTAAGCCCCTATCCTAGTGCAACTTCGCTATTGAATAATTTAAATTTAAAAATTTACGAAGCAAGTATTTTAGCAGAGACGCCCGATAAAGCAGCTGGAACAATAGATACAGATGGCCAAACCTATCTTCGATTTGCTGCTAAAGATGCTTGGATTAATATTTTAGATCTTCAATTAGAAGGAAAAAAAAGAATGCAAATTGTGGAGTTTTTAAGGGGCTGGCGATTGCAATAATTATTTCTTATGCAATTCATCATAGATTAATCGGGCTACCCTGCTAAAATATCTTTTGCCTCTGTAACCCACGACCCACTGTATTCCTGTAGCACTATTGGTTAAAAATATTTCATCTGCAATAGCTAATGATTGCAAAGGCACTTTATTTTCGTACACCTTGATGCCTAATTGTTGCGCAATTTGAATGACCACTTTACGCATCACTCCATCTGTACAACCATCTTGAATGGCTGGTGTAAATAACATATTGTCTTTCACAAAAAATAAATTACTATTGGTGGCTTCTACAATATTATCGTTTGTATTTAATAAGATGCAGGTATCCACATTTAATGCTTGTGCGGCAATTCCTGCTAATACATAA
>CAIKLP010000044.1 GCA_903828245.1 uncultured bacterium
CCATCATTTTGATAATTTTTTGCGGCATTAATTCCACCTTGTGCGGCAATTGAATGCGCGCGTCTTGGAGAATCCTGAAAACAAAATGCCTTAACGTTATAGCCCATTTCTCCCAGAGATGCAGCAGCAGATGCTCCAGCTAAACCAGTCCCTACAACAATTACATCAATTTTAGGACGATTATTTGGAGCCACTAATTTCATGTGGTTCTTATGCTCCGTCCACTTATCTGCAATCGGTCCTTCTGGAATTTTAGAATTTAACTTCGACATACTTTAAAATTTTCCTAGTTATTCAAATAAATTAAAATGGGAATTAGCGCAAAAAGAAGCGGAACAATTACTGCAAATCCTTTACCCAAATTTTTGATGATTGGTGTCCATTTGGGGTGATTAACACCTAAAGTTTGAAATGCAGAAGCGAAACCATGCCATAGATGAAACCCCAAAACAAGCATCGAAAGAACATAAAAAAGAACTGCAAAAATTCCAAAAGAATTTGATTTACTAAAAAATGTCATCACTACTTTATGAAGGTCAATGTAACCATCCGCAATTTTAATATTGGTATTCTTATAATAAATAGCTGTTCCTTTTTCCTCTAAGGTGTTTGTATCTTTTGGGATTGGCTGAATGCTTGGAACTTGTGTATAGTAAAAAACTTGACCATCTGGGATATTCATTTTTTCTTTCGATTCGATTTTGAATGTATGCAAAGGTATTTCTTGTGTAAACTTCACTTTCCACCAAAAATTAGCCATGTGAGTAGCAATAAAAACTAAGATTAAAGTTCCTAATACTGCCATGTATCGCGCTGGCGTAGATGATGTTGGACCAGGATTATTAACAGCATAATTTACTGGTCGCGCTTTCTTATTTTGAACTGTTAAAATAAAACCATCAACAGCATGGAAAAGAATAGAAATATAGGTTAAATAGGATAATATTTTTATTGCCGGATTGTGTGTCATGAAATAAGCATACTCATTAAAAGCCCTTCGACCCTCTTCACCGTCGATGAATATTAGCTGTAAATTACCAAGTAAATGTCCGATCAAGAACGTGCACAAAAACAAACCTGTTAAAGCCATCCAATACTTCTTGGCAATCGATGATTTTAATATGGAGGAATTACTCATAAATCTTATTTTAAGTCTGCAAATGTAATGTTAAACAACAAATAATTGAACGTTTAGTTCTTAATTTATAATTAATTTATATAAGAAAGCTGGCTCCCTTTTTCATCAACTGTAAGTTGAACATTAGCGCCAACAATGAGTGCTTGGTTATCTGAAATGTGTCCAACAGGAAAATCAAAGCCAATTGGGATTTTACGAAAGCTGAAATGCTGTAAAACAATCTCCTCAATGCTCATCCCAAAAGGAATTTCAGTATCTTGAATATCCGTCATCCCGCCAACAACGAGCCCTTTAATTGCCTCAAAAACCCCAGCTTTTTTTAGTGTAAAAAGAATGCGATCTAACTGATAGTAATGCTCGGATATATCTTCAATAAATAAAATTTTATCTTCAAAAAGATAAGAATCATTCGTGCCAAGTAAACTATAAACAATACTCAGATTCCCTCCAATAAGCATTCCATTCGCTTTGCCATGGCAATTACTTTCGTTAAGTTTTGCAGAAATAGTATAATTTGTATTCTCTAAAGCAGAAAACAATGAGGTAAGTGCTTGATTAGAATTGCTTCCAAAATTAAAGGGCATTGTACCATGAATACTTTGTATACCTAGTTTGTTAAGTCGCTGATGAAACACTGTAATATCACTATATCCAACTAGCCATTTAGGTTCTCGCAACATATTTGCCCA
>CAIKLP010000045.1 GCA_903828245.1 uncultured bacterium
ATTCCCAATTCCGCAATATCAAATAAGTATTGTTCATGGAAAAATGAAAGCCAAAACTAAAGACTGGGAAATGCAGCGCTTTGTAAATGGCACCACACAAATAATGGTAGCCACAACTGTCATTGAAGTAGGGGTAAATGTACCCAATGCAAGTATTATGTTAATTGAAAGTGTAGAAAGATTTGGGTTATCGCAACTGCATCAATTAAGGGGACGTGTTGGACGCGGAGCAGAGCAGTCTTATTGTATTTTAATGAGTTCACATAAATTAAGTCGTGAAGCCCGCTTACGCATCGATACCATGGTGCGCACAAATGATGGTTTCGAAATTGCCGAAGTAGATTTAAAACTGCGTGGACCAGGAAATATAGAAGGCACGCAGCAAAGTGGCTTGGTAGATTTAAAATTAACAAACATTGCACAAGATCAAGAAATAATAGAGATAGCGCGCAATGCCGCACACTTTTTCATTGATAAAGATCCCGATTTGCAGTTGCCAGAGCATGCCAATTTATTGCATTATTTAAGGCAAAATAGTAAATCAAAATCCAATTGGAGTAGAATAAGTTAAATTAATATTAATATCTATTTGGGCAAATCCGTGCCTCCGAAAAGGAGGCCCGGCCGGGCTGTCCATGCTGCACGGCAGCTTATTCCCATCCCTTTTGCGAAATGATGGGTCGAATTGCGATTCGCCCGTGCCTTTTTCGAATTGCGATGGGGCGAATCGCAATTCGCCCGTCCTTATAGTGCGAATCGCAATTCGCCCGTTCTAATTTATTTTTTCTTCCAATTTTTAGGATTATTTTTAATATAATTAGAAATATTAGTAAAGGCGCGCTCGTCTCTAATAATATGGTCGTGATAATCTCTTTGCCAGATTTTAAAATTTAAAGCTATTATTTTGTTTCGAGCGAATCGCGATGATGGGGCGAATCGCAATTCGCCCGTGCCTTTTTCGAATTCCGATGGGGCGAATCGCGATGATGGGGCGAATTTCAATTCGCCCGTATCGGAATTCGATAAAATTATATTCTTAATTTTTTTAATAGTAGCTATTTTATAGCCTCTAATTATTGATCCTATGGTTTGAGATGGAGATTGAAATTTTCCTATGGAAGATTTGTCCGTTTCTTGGTTATTAAATGTTATTTCTATAATGCCATGTATATGATCTGGCATGATAATAAATTCATGCAGCAGGCAGTTTTTTCTTATAGTTGCTGTATTGAGCCATTCGTTATGAGCAATAGTTCCAAATTCATTTAGGTGCATTTCTCCCTCAATAATTTGTCCAAAAATTGGCCTTTTATTTTGGCAACAAATGGTGATGAAATAAAGTCCTTCCTTAGCATAATTATAGTCCTTTAATCTTATGGATCTTCTATGATGAATATTAGGATTATAATGGGTCATAGTGCATTTATGTTGAAAAAGTAATTTTAGCTTTTATAGAAATATATGATTTGCCGTTGCAATTTCAAAAATAAACATTGTTGCAACTTTGTCAAACATAAAAAGGTTAAAATTTATCAATATCCAGTATAGATAAATCGATAAGAATCATAAAGAAAAGACTATGCTTTTGCGCAAGGGACAGCAGCGGCATCCTTTTTTTTGGGGTGCATGTGCGTGGATAAAAAAGATAGAGCAAATGGCCCGGTTTTCTTTCCAATTTTTTTGCATAATGCTTAATTATAAAGCGCTTTTTGACATGAAAAAATTGGAAGGAGAATGCGCCCTAACTATTCAAAAAATTTGAAAGTGTAATAGGTATTAATTATTCAATTGTAGAATAAAAATTAATGTCGTCAAAGATTTAATGCTAATATGTAATATAAATTTATCTACTGTTTATGCTACTTTAAGCTTATTAAAATTGCTCTTTTTTAGTTTGTCCACCACATAGCGATTCGAAATTTTTAGTTCTTTTTCGTTAGAGGTTGGGGCTTCGAACATTGCATCGGTCATAATAGTTTCGCATATAGAACGCAGACCACGAGCACCTAATTTAAATTCAATAGCTTTATCGGTAATCATTTCTAAGGCCGATTTATCGAAACTTAATTTAATGCCATCCATATC
>CAIKLP010000046.1 GCA_903828245.1 uncultured bacterium
GAAGGTTCGAATCCTTCTCTCCCCACATTTTGATTGTTTTAAATAAGCGGGAGTAGCTCAGTTGGTAGAGCGACAGCCTTCCAAGCTGTAGGTCGCGGGTTCGAGCCTCGTCTCCCGCTCAATAAAAAAGATAGCAGGAAGTTGGGATGCAACTTCGTTTAAATAAAATATAGAAAAGGCATTGATTTTTCATTTAGAAGGGAAACCTCCTTTGAAAAAATTAATATCCTGAGATTTTTCTTAGGTTTTTACGCTGTAAAGCAGAAGAAATTCAAAAGCCGATGTAGCTCAGGGGTAGAGTACTTCCTTGGTAAGGAAGGGGTCAGGGGTTCAATTCCCCTCATTGGCTCGATTTTAAAGTATAATTAACAATAAAAAAAATAAATAAACATTAATAATTAAAAACATGGCTAAAGAAAAATTTGACCGCTCGAAACCACACTTAAACATTGGTACTATCGGTCACGTTGACCACGGTAAAACCACTTTAACTGCAGCAATTACTAAGGTATTAGCTGACAAAGGGTTATCAGAAGCAAGATCATTTGATTCAATTGACTCAGCTCCTGAAGAAAAAGAAAGAGGTATCACAATCAATACCGCTCACGTTGAATATTCAACAGCAAACCGTCATTACGCTCACGTTGACTGTCCAGGTCACGCGGATTACGTAAAGAACATGGTTACTGGTGCTGCTCAAATGGACGGTGCGATTATTGTGGTTGCAGCAACGGACGGTCCGATGCCACAAACACGTGAGCACATTCTTTTAGCACGCCAAGTAGGTGTACCTGCATTGGTTGTATTCATGAACAAAGTAGACATGGTTGACGATCCAGAATTGTTAGACCTAGTAGAAATGGAAATTCGTGAATTATTATCATTCTACGATTTCCCTGGAGATACAATTCCAGTGATCCGTGGATCTGCATTAGGAGGCTTAAACGCTGATCCAAAATGGGTTGATAAAATCATGGATTTAATGGATGCAGTAGATAACTTCATTCCAATTCCTCCACGTTTGACTGAACTTCCTTTCTTAATGCCAGTAGAAGACGTATTCTCGATCACAGGTCGTGGAACTGTTGCTACAGGTCGTATCGAAAGAGGTATTGTTAACTCTGGTGAAGCAGTAGATATCTTAGGTATGGGTGCGGAGAACTTGAAATCAACTGTAACAGGTGTGGAGATGTTCCGTAAGATCTTAGATAGAGGTGAAGCAGGTGATAACGTAGGTTTGTTGTTACGTGGTATTGAGAAAACTGATATCCGTCGTGGTATGGTTATCTGTAAACCAGGTTCAGTAACTCCTCACGCAGATTTCAAAGCAGAGGTTTACGTATTATCAAAAGCAGAGGGTGGTCGTCATACACCATTCTTTAACAAATATCGTCCACAATTCTATTTCCGTACAACAGACGTTACAGGTGAAATTACCTTAGCGGAAGGTGTAGAAATGGTTATGCCAGGTGATAACGTTACAATCAGTGTAAAATTGATCAGTCCAATCGCAATGGAAAAAGGTCTACGTTTTGCAATCCGTGAGGGTGGTAGAACAGTAGGTGCTGGTCAGGTTACAGAGATTACTAACTAATCAACAGGTAAATATTAATTAGCATTTTTCACAGAAGCGGTCCCGGCCTTATGCCGGGATAGCTTCTGTTTTCTAGCAAATAAAGGTTCGTATTTTAAAAGAGGTTTTTCAGCGTAAAATCCTCCTTTTCAAAACCAATATTATTAGGAAAATAATTATTGAAGATTTTTCTTCAGCATTTAATAGAATAAATACTAACGGGTGTAGTTCAAGGGTAGAATGTCGGTCTCCAAAACCGCTGATGGGAGTTCGAATCTCTCCACCCGTGCATACCTTAAACGCATAAAAAAATGAATAGGTTAATTACATACATCAAAGAAGCATATAACGAACTAATGAACAAGGTAACTTGGCCAACATGGTCTGAGTTGCAAAGTAGTGCATGGGTAGTAATGGTAGCTGCTTTAATTATTGCAGTTATAGTATATGTAATGGATGCAGGATCCGGATCATTAATGAAGTTATTTTATAGTATTTAACCAAATTCAAACGCAATAACAATGAGTGAAGAATTGAAGTGGTATGTAGTGCGTGCGATAAGTGGGAAAGAGAAAAAAGTAAAGCAATATCTTGAGGCCGAAATCAATAGATTAAATGCTACGCATTTGGTGACTCAAGTATTGATTCCTACCGAAAAAGTTTTTCAAATTCGTGACGGTAAAAAAGTAATTAAGGAAAGAAGTTATTTTCCTGGTTATGTTTTAATCGAAGCAAATTTAAACGGCGAATTAGGTCACGTAATTAAAAATATTACGGGTGTAATTGGTTTCTTAGGTGCAGCTGGACAACCAGTGCCATTAAGACAATCAGAGGTTAACCGAATTTTAGGTAAGGTAGATGAAATGTCAGAAAGTGGCGCAGCATCTTCTGTAACTTATTATGTTGGCGAACCAGTAAAAGTAATGGATGGTCCATTCAATGGTTTCAGTGGGGTAATCGAAGAGGTAAACGAAGAGAAGAAAAAACTGAAAGTAATGGTGAAAATTTTCGGAAGAAGAACACCATTAGAATTGAATTACATGCAAGTAGAAAAAGAATAAAAACATTGAGTGATGAGTGCATCGTATTAAAGCTTCCACTTTGTACAAATGCTCATACTTAAACAAACAAATATATGGCAAAACAAATAGGCGCGCTTATTAAATTACAGATCAAAGGTGGTGCGGCGAATCCATCACCTCCTGTAGGTCCTGCCTTAGGTGCTAAAGGGGTTAACATCATGGAGTTCTGTAAGCAGTTTAACGCTAGAACTCAAGATAAACCAGGAAAGGTGCTTCCAGTCGTGATTACAGTGTATATCGACAAATCTTTCGACTTTATCATTAAAACTCCTCCAGTTGCAATTCAACTGTTAGAAGTGACTAAACTAAAAGGCGGATCCGCAGAACCTAACCGTAAAAAAGTTGCCTCAGTTACGTGGGAGCAAGTTAAAACCATTGCAGAAGAGAAAATGACGGATTTAAACGCATTTACTATTGATTCAGCAATGAGAATGGTAGCAGGAACTGCAAGAAGTATGGGTATTACCGTTTCAGGTAATGCACCATGGAACAATTAACCAATTAAAAACGAGAGAAAGTGGCTAGATTAACTAAAAATCAAAAGTTGTCATTGTCCAAAGTGGAAATTGGTAAAGCTTATTCTTTGGATGAAGCTTCAAAATTAGTGAGAGAAATTTCGACTACTAAATTTGATTCATCTGTCGATTTGGATATTCGTTTAGGGGTTGATCCTCGTAAAGCGAACCAAATGGTAAGAGGAGTAGCTGTTTTACCACACGGAACCGGAAAAACTGTCCGCGTATTAGTATTATGTACTCCAGATAAAGAGGCAGAGGCTACAGCAGCAGGAGCGGATTTCGTCGGTTTGGACGATTACATTGCAAAAATCGAAAAAGGTTGGGTTGATTTTGATATCATGATTACTACCCCAAGCTGTATGGCTAAAGTAGGTAAATTGGGACGTGTTTTAGGACCAAGAAACCTAATGCCAAATCCAAAGTCAGGAACTGTGACGATGGAAGTTGGAAAAGCTGTTGCAGATGTTAAAGGTGGTAAGATCGATTTCAAAGTAGACAAAACTGGTATCGTGCATGCTTCCATTGGAAAAGCGTCTTTCGCTGCAGATAAATTGTATGATAACGCATTAGAGTTATTACAAGTTATCTCGAAGTTAAAACCTTCATCAGCTAAAGGAACTTATTTCAAAAGTATTCATATTTCGAGCACAATGAGCCCAGGTATCCAAGTTGAAACTAAATCAGTAACGGGAATTTAATTATGAAAAGAGAAGAAAAAAACGAAATAGTTCTCGAACTTAAAGACAAATTGTCTGCTCATAATGCATTCTATATTACTGACACGTCCAACTTAACGGTAGCTCAGGTAAATGTGATTAGAAGAAAATGTTTTGAGAGAGACATTACATTCCGTGTTGCTAAAAATACATTGATTCAAAAAGCAATGGAAGCAAGCGGTAACGATTATTCTGAATTATTTGTTGCCTTAAAAGGTACTTCATCAATCATGTTCTCATCAATAGGAAATGCTCCTGCTAAATTGATTAAAGAACTTCGCTCAACTGGCGATAAACCAGTTTTAAAAGCGGCATGTATTGATTCGGCAATCTTTGTTGGAGACAATCAATTAGACGCGTTAGTAAGTCTTAAATCTAAGGAAGAACTTGTAGGCGATATCATCGCATTATTGCAATCTCCAGCTAAAAATGTTATCAGCGGCTTAAAAGCTAGCGGTGGAAAATTAGCAGGAATTTTAAAAACTCTTGAAGAAAGAGGAAATTAATTATTTTTTAAACAATTAAAAATTAAATAAAATGGCAGATTTAAAAGCGTTTGCTGAACAATTAGTAAACTTAACAGTAAAAGAAGTTAACGAATTAGCTCAGATCCTAAAAGACGAATACGGTATTGAACCAGCAGCAGCTGCTCCAGTAATGGTAGCAGGTGGTGGTGCAGCAGCAGCAGTAGCAGAAGAGAAAACATCTTTTGATGTAATCTTGAAAGAAGCTGGTGGACAAAAATTAGCAATCGTAAAATTAGTAAAAGACTTAACAGGCCTTGGCTTGAAAGAAGCTAAAGACTTAGTTGATGGTGCTCCAAAAGAAGTAAAAACTGGAGTTACTAAAGACGAAGCTGATTCTTTGAAAAAGCAACTGGAAGAAGCAGGTGCTGTAGTAGAAGTTAAGTAATTACTTAATTCAAACACTATTTACAGGAAGACTCTCCCAAAATTGGGAGGGTCTATTCCTGTTTTAATGTGTAAAGGCGGGCACAGCCTAAATGTTGCAAAAAAATAGTGAACCATTGGGGTTCAAAATCTTAGTAAACCAAAACTTTAAGGCATTGGCAAAAAAAGATAACCAAGTACAAGGAAGAGTAAATTTTGCATCTGTAGTTCAGGCGTTAGATTATCCTGATTTTTTAGATGTACAATTAGAATCCTTCAGGGAGTTTTTTCAATTAGAAACTACTTCCGATAACCGTCATAGTGAGGGTTTATTTAAAGTTTTCAGCGAAAACTTTCCTATCACAGATTCAAGAAACATTTTTGTTTTGGAATTTTTGGATTATTTTATTGATCCACCAAGATATGATCTGAAAGAATGTATCGAAAGAGGTTTAACCTACAGTGTTCCATTAAAAGCAAAGCTTCGTCTTTCTTGTAATGATGCAGAGCACGAAGATTTCGAAACCATTGTACAAGATGTGTATTTAGGAACTATTCCATACATGACTCCTAAAGGAACTTTCGTAATCAACGGTGCAGAACGAGTAATCGTTTCGCAATTACACCGTTCACCAGGTGTGTTCTTCGGTCAAAGCCGTCACACAAATGGAACGAAATTATATTCTGCAAGAGTAATTCCTTTCAAAGGATCTTGGATTGAGTTTGCAACAGACGTGAACAATGTCATGTTTGCTTACATCGATCGTAAGAAAAAATTCCCAGTAACAACTTTGCTTCGTGCAATCGGTTACGATTCGGATAAAGACATTTTAGAATTATTTGACTTAGCTGATGAAGTGAAGGTGAGTAAATCTGGATTGAAAAAATTCGTAGGTCGTAAATTGGCTGCAAGGGTTTTAAAGAAATGGGTTGAGGATTTCGTAGACGAGGATACAGGAGAAGTTGTATCAATTGATCGTAACGAAATTATTTTAGAACGTGAAACTATTTTAGAAGATGATCATATTGATATGATCATTGAGGCAGGTGTAAAGTCTATCATTCTTACCAAAGAAGATGTAAATACAGCTGACTATTCTATCATTTATAATACACTTCAAAAGGATACATCTAACTCTGAAAAAGAGGCAGTAGAATATATCTATCGTCAATTAAGAAATGCAGATCCACCTGACGAAGAAACTGCAAGAGGTATTATCGAGCGTTTATTCTTCTCGGATAAGCGTTATGATTTAGGGGATGTTGGTCGTTATAGAATCAACAGAAAACTTAAATTAGATACACCTAATGAAGTGAAAGTTTTAACAAAAGCAGATATTATTGCAATTGTTAAATACTTAATCAAATTGATTAATTCGAAAGCAGAAGTAGACGATATTGACCATTTGTCAAACCGTCGTGTTCGTACTGTTGGAGAGCAATTATATGCACAGTTTGGAGTAGGTTTAGCGCGTATGGCGCGTACTATTCGTGAGCGTATGAATATTCGTGACAACGAAGTATTTACCCCTACCGATTTAATTAATGCGAGGACTTTATCTTCGGTTATTAATTCATTCTTTGGTACTAACCAATTGTCACAGTTCATGGACCAAACCAATCCATTGGCGGAGATTACGCACAAGCGTCGTCTTTCAGCGCTTGGTCCAGGTGGTCTATCGCGTGAGCGTGCTGGTTTTGAGGTGCGTGACGTTCACTACACTCACTACGGCAGATTATGTACTATTGAAACACCAGAGGGACCAAACATTGGTTTGATTTCTTCTTTGTGTGTGCATGCAAAAATTAACAACTTAGGTTTCATCGAAACACCATACAGAAAAGTTCAAAATGGTAAAGTTGCAGTGAACGAACCTGTTATTTATATGTCGGCAGAAGATGAAGATGGAAAAACCATCGCTCAATCAAATGCACAATATGATGAGAAAGGTAAATTCTTAACTGCAAAAGTGAAATCAAGATTTGAAGGTGACTTCCCAATTATTGAGCCATCAAGAATTGACTTAATGGATGTGGCACCGAATCAAATTACTTCTATTGCAGCATCATTGATTCCTTTCTTGGAGCATGATGATGCGAACCGTGCATTGATGGGATCAAACATGCAGCGCCAAGCGGTGCCATTGTTGCGTCCAGAAGCGCCAATCGTTGGTACAGGCTTAGAAGGCCGTGTAGCACGCGATTCAAGAGCTTTAATTAATGCAGAAGGCGAAGGAGTTGTTGAATACGTTGATGCAAATGAAATTGTGATTCGTTACACTAGAACAGACGATGATCGTTTAGTTTCTTTTGATGGCGATACAAAATCTTATAGCTTAATCAAATTCAAAAAGACCAACCAAAATACTTGTATGAACTTGAAACCTATCGTAAGAAAAGGTCAAAAAGTTTCTAAAGGTCAAGTGCTTTGCGAAGGTTATGCAACAGAAAATGGAGAGTTAGCTTTAGGTAGAAACTTAAAAGTTGCGTTCATGCCTTGGCAAGGATATAACTTTGAGGATGCGATTGTAATTTCTGAGCGTGTAGTACGTGAAGATATTTTTACATCGGTACATATCGAAGAATTCGAATTAGAAGTGCGTGATACAAAAAGAGGAGAAGAAGAATTAACTTCTGATATTCCAAATGTGAGCGAAGAAGCGACTAAAGAATTAGACGAAAATGGTATCATTCGCGTTGGAGCAGAAATCAAAGAAGGTGATATTTTAATTGGTAAAATTACACCTAAAGGAGAAACTGATCCATCACCAGAAGAAAAATTATTACGTGCTATTTTTGGAGATAAAGCAGGCGATGTGAAAGATGCATCGATGAAAGCACCTCCATCAATTAAAGGAGTAGTAATTGATTCGAAATTATTTTCGCGTGCTAAAAAAGAGAAAAAGAGTGATGAGAAAATCTTACTTGATAAAATCGAAAAAGAGCACAATGCAATTAACGATCAATTAAAAAACACCTTAGTAGATAAATTATTTGTTTTAATAGGCGCTAAAACTTCGCAAGGAGTGAATAGTGTTTACAAAGAACCATTAATTGCAAAAGGCGTTAAGTTTACACAGAAAATTTTAGCGGAGTTAGATTACAAAAACATCAACCCTACTAAATGGACTACAGACGAAGACAAAAATGACCAAGTGAAATTATTGTTGCATAACTACAACATTAAATTGAACGAGGAATTGGGTGCTTACCGTCGTAAGAAATTTGCGATTAGTGTAGGAGATGAATTGCCTGCAGGTATTGTGCAAATGGCAAAAGTGTATGTAGCTAAAAAGCGTAAGTTAAAAGTAGGTGATAAGATGGCGGGTAGACACGGTAACAAAGGTATTGTTGCTCGTATTGTGAGAGATGAAGATATGCCTTTCTTAGCAGATGGAACTCCAGTAGATATCGTATTGAATCCACTTGGTGTACCTTCTCGTATGAACTTAGGTCAAATTTATGAAACCGTTTTAGGTTGGGCCGGAAAAGAATTGGGTGTAAAATTTGCCACGCCAATTTTTGATGGAGCAACACATGAAGAAGTAGAAGAGTGGGTGAGCAAAGCAAATGTTCCAGCATCAGGAAGAACTTATCTTCACGATGGTGGTACAGGAGAGCGTTTCGATCAACCAACAACCGTTGGTATCATTTATATGTTGAAATTAGGGCATATGGTGGATGATAAAATGCATGCTCGTTCTATCGGACCGTATTCATTAATTACACAACAACCATTAGGTGGTAAAGCACAATTTGGTGGTCAGCGTTTTGGTGAGATGGAAGTTTGGGCATTAGAGGCATTTGGTGCAGCTAATATCCTACAAGAAATCTTAACCGTTAAATCTGATGATGTAATTGGAAGAGCGAAAACATATGAAGCAATTGTGAAAGGTGATAACTTACCAACCCCAGGTGTTCCAGAATCATTCAATGTATTGGTTCACGAATTAAGAGGTTTAGGTTTGGATATTACACTAGATTAATTAGAAATTTTTGCCTGTCGCATCAAACGATTCGACAGGCAGCATTTTTAAATTCATCATTTTATAATTTAATTGAAAGATATGTCATATAAAAAAGAAAATAAGATCAAAAGTAATTTCACCTCGATCACCATTAGTTTAGCATCTCCCGAAGCAATTTTGGAGCGTTCTAGTGGAGAGGTTTTAAAACCTGAAACGATCAACTATCGTACTTACAAACCGGAACGTGATGGTTTGTTTTGCGAGCGAATTTTCGGTCCAGTAAAAGATTACGAATGTCATTGCGGTAAATACAAACGTATTCGTTACAAAGGTATCGTTTGTGATCGTTGTGGTGTAGAAGTTACAGAGAAGAAAGTTCGTCGTGAGCGCATGGGACACATTGCCCTTGTAGTTCCGGTTGCACACATCTGGTACTTCCATTCTTTACCGAACAAAATCGGATACTTATTAGGTTTACCTACTAAGCGTTTAGATTTAATTATTTACTACGAGCGTTATGTAGTGATACAAGCTGGTCTTAAAGAACAAGACGGCATCAATAAAATGGATTTCTTAACGGAAGAAGAGTACCTAGATATCTTAGATACTTTACCAAAAGAAAATCAATATTTAGATGATACCGATCCAAATAAATTCATTGCCAAAATGGGTGCGGAAGCTATTCAAGATTTATTGAGTAGAATTAAATTAGATGAACTTTCTTATGATTTAAGAAATAAAGCTAATACCGAAACTTCTCAACAAAGAAAGAACGAAGCATTAAAACGTTTACAAGTTGTAGAAGCATTCAGAGATGCAAACAAGCACATTGAAAATCGTCCAGAATGGATGATCGTTAAAATTGTGCCGGTTATTCCTCCTGAGCTGCGTCCATTAGTTCCATTGGAAGGTGGCCGTTTTGCAACTTCAGATTTAAATGATTTATACCGTCGTGTAATTATTAGAAATAATCGTTTAAAGAGATTAATTGAAATCAAAGCACCAGAAGTTATTTTAAGAAATGAAAAACGCATGCTTCAAGAAGCAGTAGATTCATTATTTGATAACTCTCGTAAAGTGAACGCTGTGAAAACAGAAGGTAACCGTGCGTTGAAATCTTTATCAGATATTTTAAAAGGTAAACAAGGTCGTTTCCGTCAAAACTTATTAGGTAAGCGTGTCGATTATTCTGCACGTTCGGTAATTGTTGTTGGGCCTACTTTGAAACTACATGAATGTGGTTTACCAAAAGATATGGCAGCTGAATTATTCAAACCATTTATCATTCGTAAAATGATAGAAAGAGGTGTGGTTAAAACAGTAAAATCTGCTAAGAAAATTGTTGATCGTAAAGATCCAATTGTTTGGGATATTTTAGAAAATGTATTGAAAGGTCATCCGGTATTATTAAACCGTGCACCTACATTACACAGATTAGGTATTCAAGCTTTCCAACCAAAATTAATTGAAGGAAAAGCAATTCAATTACATCCATTAGTTTGTACAGCGTTCAACGCCGATTTTGACGGTGACCAGATGGCGGTGCATTTACCATTAGGTAATGCGGCAATTGCGGAAGCGCAATTATTGATGCTTGCATCACACAATATCTTGAACCCTGCAAATGGTACTCCAATTACGGTACCTTCACAAGACATGGTACTTGGTTTATACTACATGACAAAAGGTAGAAGAACTGAGCCAGGACATGTGATCAAAGGACAAGACAGAATTTTTTATTCTCCAGAAGAAGTAATTATTTCATTGAATGAAGGTCAATTAGATTTGCATGCATTCATTAAAGTAAAAACACAAACCATAGAGAATGGAGCGTTTGTTCAAAGAATTATTGAAACTACAACGGGTAGAGTTTTATTCAACCAAGTAGTGCCAACAGAAATGGGATACATCAACGAGTTGTTGACCAAAAAATCATTGCGTGATATTATCGGAGACATTGTGAAAACAACCGGTATGGATCGTGCAGCTAGGTTCTTAGATGATATCAAAGAATTAGGATTTAAAATGGCTTTCCGTGGTGGTTTATCGTTTAATCTTCAAGACTTAACTATTCCTGCAGAAAAAGCAAGTTTAATTAAGAAAGCTTCTGACGAAGTAGAAGAAGTAATGGGTAACTATAACATGGGATTCATTACCAACAACGAGCGTTACAATCAAATCATCGATATCTGGACTCGTATCAATTCAAGATTGACAGATAATGTGATGAAGCAATTAGCAACCGACAACCAAGGATTCAACTCTGTTTACATGATGTTAGATTCTGGAGCGCGTGGTTCTAAAGAGCAAATTCGTCAGTTATGTGGTATGAGAGGTTTGATGGCGAAGCCACAAAAATCTGGTTCGGGTGGAGAGATTATCGAGAATCCAATTTTATCAAACTTTAAAGAAGGTCTTTCGGTATTAGAGTACTTTATTTCTACTCACGGTGCGCGTAAAGGTTTGGCGGATACTGCCTTGAAAACAGCGGATGCGGGTTACTTAACTCGTCGTTTAGTGGATGTTGCACAAGACATGATCGTAAACGTTCCAGATTGCGGTACTTTAAGAGGAATTCTTACTTCAGCATTAAAAGACAACGAAGAAATCATCGAGCCATTATACGATCGTTTATTAGGTCGTGTTTCTGTTCATAATGTATTTGACATAGTTACCGGCGAATTATTAGTGGAAGCAGGTGCACAAATCACAGAAGAAATTGGAAAGAAAATTGAAACTTCTACCGTAGAAGCAGTAGAGATTCGTTCGGTATTAACTTGTGAAGCGAAGCGCGGTGTTTGTGCTAAATGCTACGGTCGTAACTTAGCATCTGGCCGTATGGTACAGATGGGAGAAGCGGTTGGTGTTATTGCAGCACAATCTATTGGTGAGCCAGGTACTCAGTTAACATTAAGAACTTTCCACGTGGGGGGTACTGCATCTAACATTGCTGCAGAATCAACAATCGTTGCTAAGTTTGAAGGTAAAATTGAACTAGAAGGAATTCGTACAGTTCAATTGAAAACAGAAGAAGGCAAAATAGATGTTGTGTTAGGTCGTTCGGGTGAATTCAGAATCGTAGACGAAAAATCTGGTCGTATCATTATGACAAATAACATTCCTTACGGAGCACATCTTTTCATTAAAGATGGTCAGAAGTTGAAAAAAGGAGATGTGATTTGCGGATGGGATCCATACAACGCAGTAATTATTTCTGAGTTTGATGGTAAAATTGATTTCGAATTTATTGAAGAAGGAATCACTTTCCGTGAAGAGTCTGATGAGCAAACAGGTCACAAAGAAAAAGTAATTATTGATAGTCGTGATAAAACAAAAAATCCTTCTATTAAAATTGTAGATAAGAAAGAGTTAATTAAGTCGTACAACATTCCAGTAGGCGCGCATATCGCAGTAGAAAAAGGCGATAAAGTAATTGCTGGTCAAGTAATCGTAAAAATTCCTCGTTCAACTGGTAAAACCCGAGATATTACAGGTGGTTTACCTCGTGTAACAGAATTATTCGAGGCGCGTAACCCTTCTAATCCAGCGGTTGTAACAGAAATCGACGGTGTAGTAACTTTAGGTGGTGTGAAGCGTGGTAACAGAGAAATTATTATCGAACCAAAAGATGGTACTTCTAAAAAATATTTAGTTTCTTTATCGAAACACATTTTAGTTCAAGATAACGACTTTATCAAAGCGGGTATGCCATTGTCTGATGGTTCTATCACACCTTCAGATATTCTTTCGATTAAAGGACCTTCTGCAGTACAAGAATACTTAGTAAATGGAGTACAAGAAGTTTACCGTTTACAAGGTGTAAAAATCAACGACAAACATTTCGAAGTAATTGTTCGTCAGATGATGCAGAAAGTAATTATCGAAGATCAAGGAGATACTAAATTCTTAGAATTAGAATCAGCTGATAAATTTGACTTCATGGAAGAGAACAATTGGATCTACGACAAAAAAGTAGTAACCGATCCAGGAGATTCTCCAAATGTAAAAGCGGGTCAGATTATTACTGTTCGTAAACTACGCGATGAAAACTCGGTGTTGAAACGTAAAGACCAAAAATTAGTGGAATCTAGAGATGCAGTATCTGCCACTTCAAGACCATTGTTACAAGGTATTACAAGAGCATCATTGGGAACTAAATCATTCATCTCTGCAGCTTCCTTCCAGGAAACTACGAAGGTCTTGAATGAGGCAGCAATTCATGGTAAAATGGATAGTTTATTAGGCTTGAAAGAAAACGTGATCGTAGGTCACTTAATTCCTTCAGGTACTGGTATCAGAAAATATGATCGTATGATTGTAGGTTCGAAAGAAGAATACGAAGCTTTATTAGCTTCTAAAGAAGACTAATCATTCTTTTATAATATTCCAAAAAACCCCGCTTCATTGTGGGGTTTTTTGTTTTTAAATTGTACAAAAAATAAAAAGAAATATATCTTTATATTTAATATTAATCAATCAAAAAAGATGGAAGAGATCAACGACCCCAATCAAATTAACATAGAATTATCGGAAGAAATTGCCGAAGGAATTTATTCAAACTTAGCCATCATTACGCATTCTAATGCAGAGTTTGTGCTTGATTTTATTCGCATGATGCCAGGTGTACCCAAAGCAAAAGTAAAAGCAAGAATTATTTTAACGCCGCAACATGCCAAAAGATTATTGGCTGCATTAACTGATAACTTGCGTAAATACGAAGAAGTACATGGAAAAGTTAAACTCGAGGAACAAGCGTTTCCATTGAGTTTTGGCGGGCCAACGGCACAAGCTTAATTTTTAATTTGCTCTTTTGCCAGGTGTGCTTTGATTAAAAAGTGATACCACAAAACAGCTATGGCATAAATGCCGGCAGTGATTAAAAACACATTGGCATAGGCATAACCATTTTTGCGTAGTACCGAAAAAATAATTGCTGAAAAAAACCAACTCCCCGACCAAATTGATGCAGTTAATGCAGAAATAATTTCTTGGTTTTTTGGTCCAACATATTGCATCACCAGCTCCGAACTTACGGGTGCAGCCATATTCATTAAGGGCTGTCTAATTAGAAAAAAGAATATGGCAAAATAAACGCTGTATTCGAATGTTGCATAGAATTCGGTACAAGCCAACAGCGCCAAAGAAATAACTGCAATACTTTGTGTGCGCGTAATGGCAATTTTATATCCATATTTTGCCCGAACATGCGGAACTAATAAAGCCGCGCCCGCAACGGTAATAGAAGAGAAGCTATTGAGCAGGGCAAAATTATCAGATTCCATTTTAAATACTTTAAAGAAAAATAAATTGATGAATGGAATCGTTAAGCCAGCGCCAATGGCTAAAAGCAACGAAGGTGTCATGGCAAAGGCGATCGTTCCCCAGTCGAAGCCAGAGAGGCTTAAACGACTACCCTCGAATATAGGGATCACTTCTTTTTGTTGCATCTTAAAAATAAAATAAATACTGATACCAGATAAGAGGGCTAATAATAAAAGAGATTTAAATTCATCAAAGTAAAGTGGATTGAAATGGTTGAGCACAAAAATGATTATTCCGGCCAAAATCATGGCTAAACTATAAGTTGCATAGCTCAAAGAAATAGCTGCTGTTTTAGTTTTTTCTGATGTATTTCGAATAATAAAGGGTAGGGCTAATACCTGAACAATGCCATAGCACATGCCCCAAAGCGCAGCACTGGCATATATCATATCAATTTTTTTAATTTCTGCAGCAATTAAAATACTGATACTGAAAATAAAAACACCAATGGCTGCGATATAAAATAAGGGTTTTAAGTTTCTTCCTTTTATGAATAATCCTAAAGGAAATGCCAACAACATAACGGTTAAAAATCTTAAAGAAATAAAGTCTGCAATTTGATGGTCTTCATATCCTTTTTTTGACAAATAAATATTGAGAATCATCATAAAAGATGCATTCACCAATTGAATAAAAAATTCGGCAGCAATAAATTGCAATACTATTTTTTCAATATGAAAATAGGGCTTTAGTATTTTGCTCAGCATCAAATTTGTTGTGCTAAAATGTAGTCTTTGATTTTTTCGAATTCGTGGAAAGCAAACCACTGGTATTCGGGATCTCTGCGTAGCCAAGTTAGTTGGCGTTTTGCAAATCTTCTGGTGTTTTGTTTTATAGCTTCGATGCTTTGTTCGAGCGTAATTTGCCCATCTAACATGTCAAAAATCTCTTTGTATCCAACGGTTTTCAAAGCATAACATTCGCGGTTAGCTAGGTTATTTTTTACTTCTTCCACTAAACCATTGGCCATCATTTGATCTACCCTTTTGTTTATTTTTTCGTAAAGTTTGGCACGCTCGTCGGTAATAGCAATTTTGATAATCGCAAAATCTCTTTGTTTTTTCTTACCAGTTAAATGGCTCGAATAGGCTTTGCCACTGAGTGTACTAACCTCTATGGCCCGCATCATTCTTTGTTTATTTTGAACATCGACTATTGCGTAATAATCGGGATCGAGGCTTGCCAGTCTTGTTTGAAGTTCTTCGGTCGTTTTTGTTTGCAGACTTGCACGGAGTACGTCATCTCTGAAAGTTAAATCGTCTAAACCCTCGCAAACGGCTTGTGTGTATAGGCCTGAGCCCCCAACTAAAATAGCGTAGGGTTTTTCTTGAAATATTTTGCTCAATTTAACTAAAGCAATTTTTTCAAAACTACCCGCATCTACTACTTCGCTTACATTATGCGAATCAATAAAATGGTGTGTTGCTTGTGCGAGTTCGTTGGCATTTGGTTTTGCGGTTCCAATACTTATTTCGCGGTAAAATTGTCGCGCATCTGCAGATATAATTTCGGTTTTAAAGTGCTGTGCTAATTGAATGGCTAAAGCTGTTTTGCCAACAGCAGTAGGGCCTGATATAACAATTAGCGTAGCTTTCAATTTAGTCTTCTTCTTGGTTAAAGTCTTCGTCTTGAACATCATCAAATTCGGAAGGTTCTTCTTCCTCCTGTTCGTCTGAAGGTTCATCTGGATGAGCTTCTATGCCCATTGCCTCCACTTCTTCTTCGTCCTCGTCGCCCAATCCAAATTCATTTAAGAAATCGAGGTCGTCGTTGGCTACGGTTGGAATAATAGGAGTATTGCCAAACTGCTTTGGTGCAATGCCAGTTGTTTTGGTGCATAAAGGGTATTGGAGTTTCGGATCTTCGTTAACGTTAATTTTCACTAACTGAATATAAAAAGTCCAAGGTTTTTCTAAATTAAATATATAATATATTTTTTGATGGGGATCGATGATGAAATTTTTCAAAATTGATTTTTCCATCAATACTGTTTTTGCAGCATCTTTAATAGTAGATTCGTTTAAGGTAATTTCTTTGCCTTTGTGCCATTGGTCATTACTCATGTAAAAGCTACTATTGGCTTTTCCATCAAATCCAATAGCAGCGTGTATCGCACGATGCAAATCTTCAAAACTTTGATTAGATTTTATTTCTATTTCTCTACTTACTTCGTCGTAATCTTCGAAGGTGATTTTAAATTTATATATCGCCATAATGTAAAAACGATTGAATGCTAATGCTATTTACAAATTAATTATTTTTTTCTTTCAATCACAATTATTTTGCGATTAATCCTAGTTTTTTTCCTTCATTCATCATCAATTCGTATGCGGCTGTTTTTTCGTTCGGTATTACTCCTTCTAAAATGGCTTCTCGAATCGCATTTTTAAGTAAACCGACTTCTTTACCAGCAGCTAAACCAAAAGCTTGCATAATGTCGTTACCATCGATTGGTGGCTGCCAATTTCTTAATTGATCTTTAGCTTCTACTTCAACAATTTTTTCTTTGACCAGCTCGAAATTGTTTTTATATTTTTTGACCTTGTATTCGTTCTTAGTGGTGATATCTGCATTACACAAAATCATCAGTGCGTCAATATCCTCGCCAGCTTCGAATAATAATCTTCTTACTGCCGAGTCGGTTACTGTATTTTGCGCCAATACAATGGGTCTTAAATGAAGCAATACCAGTTTTTGTACCAACTTCATTTTTTCGTTTTGCGGTAATCTTAATTCTTTAAATATTTTAGGAACCATGCGGGCGCCTTTATCTTCGTGACCGTGAAAGGTCCAGCCATGTTCTGGTTCAAACCTTTTGGTTGCAGGCTTTGCAATATCATGTAATACTGCCGCCCATCTTAACCACAAATCATCAGTGTTTTCGCAAATATTATCAAGCACTTGTAAGGTATGGTAAAAATTATCTTTATGTGCTTTACCATTGATGGTTTCTACACCATGCAAATTCGCCATTTCCGGAAATATGATTTGCAACAATCCGGTATTAAATAAATGTTCAAATCCAATCGAAGGTTTTGCCGAAAGCATTATTTTATTGAGCTCATCGGTGATGCGTTCTTTACTCACAATTTGAATGCGTTCTTTATTTTCGGTGATGGCTTGCAAAGAAGCCGCATCAATTTTAAAGTTTAATTGCGCTGCAAAACGAATCGCACGCATCATGCGCAGTGGGTCGTCGGAATAGGTTACGTTAGGCTCAAGCGGAGTTCTAATCAGCTTTTGTTCGATGTCTGTCAAGCCATCGAATGGATCAATTAATTTACCATAGTTTATTTTTGCTAAACTAATGGCTAAGGTATTAATGGTAAAATCTCTTCTGTTTTGGTCGTCTTGTAAATTGCCATCTTCTACAATGGGTTTGCGCGAATCGTTTCGATAAGATTCTTTTCTGGCACCCACAAATTCTATTTCCCAGCCTTTGTAATTCAGCATGGCCGTACCAAAGTTTTTGAAAACATTGACGGCCGTTTTATTGCCAATTTTTAATGCAACGGCTTCGGCAAATTCAATTCCATTGCCAATAATTAAAAAATCGATGTCTTTAGATTTTCTATTCAATAATAAATCGCGCACATATCCACCAATCACATAAACCGCTACTTTGCGTTCTTGCGCTACTTCGGTAATGATTGGAATAATAGGATGTGTTAACAGATTTTTCAAAAGGTATTATTTATTTGGCGTGAAAATAAGAAAAAAAGCGTTATTCCCTGATAAATTCAAATGTGCCGTTGATCCCTAATTTAATAATGCTCGAAGGTTTCCCTGTGCCATTTTCATTTAAATCACAAACATAATCTGCCGCTGTTAGAAAATAGGGGTCAATGTCGCTGCGCTCAATTGCTGCAGCTTCGCCCGATAGATTAATAGAAGTAGAAACAATTGGAAATTTAAATTTTTGAATCAGTTGATGTGCAAATCCACTCTTCACAAATCGAATACCAATGCTACCATCTTCGTTGATGGCATTTTTTGCTAAATTTTTTGCATTGGGTAAAATAATCGTCATTGGGCTATCTGCAAATTCTATGAGGCTCCAGGCTATTTCTGGTACTTCTTGAACGTAGGATTGAATTTTATTTTCGTTGTCTAATAGCAGCACAAAACTTTTAGCAGCAGGTCTTTTTTTTAAAGCAATTACTTTATCAATGGCCACTTCGTTTCTTGCATCGCAACCTAAACCCCAAATGGTATCGGTGGGGTAGAGTATGGTTCCACCTACATTTAATATATTAATTGTTTTTTTTATTTCTTCTGTATAATTCATCTCGATAAGATTGATTGATAGAGGCCCATTAATTCAGTTGCAATTTTTTCGCCATTAAATTTTTCGACATATTTTTTACCGCTAACAGCCATACTTTTTTGTTTGCTTTCGTCTGCTAATAAATCGGCAATTAAACCGGCTAGTTCGTCGGCATTGCTTGGTTCAAAATACAAACTGTTGGGGCCACCGGCTTCTGCTAGGCAAGAACCTTTCGCAGCAATTACCGGCGTTTCGGAATGCAATGCTTCAATTATTGGAATGCCGAAACCTTCAAATTTAGAAGGGTAAATAAATATATTTGCTGCTTGATAAATAGCTGGCAGATCTTTAAAATCTACTTGATTGATTTGAATAACCCGATCGTTTAATGCGTGCTTTTTGATAAATGCATCGATGATTAAGCCATAAGATTTTTTCTTACCGACCATCACTAATTTCAAATGACTGGGCAATTGTACCATGGCTTGTAAAATCACCAAAGCATTTTTTCTTTCTTCTATTGTACCTACGTATAATAAATAATTAGCTGGCAGGGCATATTTTTCTTTTACTAAATTGATGTCAACACTCGTTTTTGTTTTTTCAAAAATAGTATCGCAAGCTTGGTAAATAACTTCAATTTTATTTTCGGCTACTTGGTAAAATTCAATAATATCTTTTTTAGTTTGCTCCGAAATGGCAATAATGGTATGCGCAAATTTTACCGCATGTTTAATTTTATTGTCATATATTTTTCGATCAATTTTTTTATAATAATGGGGGAATCTTTTAAAAATTAAATCGTGAATGGTAACCACTGTTTTGATATTGGTTTTCTCAATGCCGTCGGGTATTTCGTGGCTTAAACCATGGTATAAATCTATTTGATCGTGAGCAGCATCTGCAGCAATTCCAAATCGTCTCCAAGCAGCAGAAAATGTTCCGTAAAATAAATTGCGAGGTCCGCGAATGTGTGCGTGTTTTATATCATGAATAAAATCACTTGCACCATCTGCCACCTTTGTTGGCGTGTATAAATAATATTCGTGCGCAGGAAATACTTTGCAAATATTACTGATGGTAGAGCGTGCATAATTGCCTAGTCCTGTAAAATTTGCAAAGGCTCTTTTAGCGTCGTAACCTATTTTCATTTGTTTATACGGCAACATTGTATTCTCTTAAAGCATTATTAAGAGAAGTTTTTAAATCTGTTGATGCTTTTCTTTGGCCAATAATTAATGCACATGGAACTTGGTAAGCACCTGCAGCAAATTCTTTTGTATAAGATCCAGGAATCACAACCGATCTAGCCGGAACCCTACCGATATATTCTACAGGTGTTGTACCGCTTACATCAATTATTTTTGTTGATGCGGTTAAGACAACATTTGCGCCCAATACGGCTTCTTTTTCGACGTGTACGCCTTCTACCACAATGCATCTTGAACCAATAAAGCATCCGTCTTCTATAATAACTGGAGCTGCTTGTAGTGGCTCTAAAACGCCGCCTATGCCTACACCTCCACTTAAGTGAACATGTTTGCCTATTTGTGCGCAAGAACCTACCGTTGCCCATGTATCAACCATAGTTCCTTCGTCTACAAAAGCACCAATATTTACATAAGAAGGCATCATAATTACACCCTTTGCTAAAAATGCACCATAACGCGCAACTGCATTGGGTACTACTCTTACGCCTTGTGCTACATAATTGGTTTTTAATTTCATTTTATCGTGGTAAACAAATGGCCCCACAATTATTTCTTGCATTTCGTTGATGGGAAAATATAATACCACTGCTTTTTTCACCCATTCATTTATTTTCCAGCCATTTGCTGTTGGTTCTGCAACCCTTAATTCACCTTTATCTAATTGATCAATAATTGCATGAATGGCTTCTTTTACTTCAGTAGTATGTAAAATACTTCTGTCATCCCATGCATTTTCGATAATTGATTTGAAATTTTCGTTCATTTTTATGCTTAATTTTTTAGAATATGCAAATCTAATAACAAAGTGTAAACAAAAGCGCTTATTTTTGAATTTATATGGCCCCGGCAAACGATAAATTAAGGATTGATAAATACCTGTGGGCTATTCGAGTCTATAAAACAAGAAGCATTGCTACCGAGGCTTGTAAGGCAGGAAAGGTGAAAATGGGCGGGCAATCGCTCAAACCAGCTCATATTGTAAAAATAGGAGACCTATACGCCATACAAAAAGACCAGCAAAAGAAAATTTTTAAGGTATTGGCATTACTCGAAAAAAGAGTAGATGCGGCCAAAGCAGCTCCTTTTTTCGAAGACTTAACACCACCCGAATTAGACTCCAAATTAGTTTCTGTATTTAATGCTCCTGTATTAAAGCGTGAAAGGGGTTCAGGAAGGCCAACCAAGCGAGATCGTCGAGAAATAGACGATCTACAAGACAGCTGGGAATAGCTGATTTTGATGGGTGTCTAAACAATTAAATACACAGGAATGTAAGTCATTTTAGATTTAAAATAAAATAACGATATTTAACTTTTTATTTATAGAAATTAGCACATGATTCAAGTAAAATTTAATACCCAAAGTCAACCTTTCTTTCAAGCTTTAAGAACCCGTACTGATCAATATTTCAAATCAAATAAAATCAGCACCAAAGGCGATAGTCGTTTGTATTGGAAGACTGCAATTCTTTCGATTACTTTTGTTGCCATTTATATTACACTTGTTTTTTTAACGCCAACCAGTAATTGGATTAGTTTAATCTTGTGTTCCTTGTTGGGTGCCAATTTTGCAGCCATTGGTTTTAATATGATGCATGATGGTGCACATGGAAGTTATTCCGACAATAAATTTTTAAACGAATCGATGGGATTCACTTTAAATATTATGGGTGGAAATATGTATGTGTGGAAGCAAAAACATAACGAGAATCACCACACCTTTACTAATATTGAAGGCCACGACGACGATATTAATTTAAAGCCCTTTTTAAGAATGCATGAAGGTCAGCAAAAGCTTTGGATCCACCGCTACCAACACTTTTACGGGGTGTTCATGTACGGCATGTCGTTAATGTTTTGGGTATTTTACCAAGATTTTAAAAGATATTTTTCTGGACAAATTGCCGAGCATACCAACATGAGAAAAATGAAAAATTCGGATCACCTTATTTTCTGGTCTTCTAAATTTTTACATATTTTATTATTCCTATTAATTCCAATGTATACTGTTGGTGTGGTTGCAGCTATTGTAGGTTATATTACCATGTCTTACGTATGTGGAATAATTTTAGGCATTGTTTTTCAAATGGCGCACGTTGTGGAACCCGCTTCTTTTGTAACGCCTTCAAATGGTATAGAATCAATCGAAGAAGAATGGGCAGTGCATCAAATAAAAACTACTTTCGATTTTGCTACAAAAAATAAAGTGGTGTGTTGGTTGTTGGGCGGCTTGAATTTCCAAGTAGAACATCACTTGTTTCCAAGGGTAAGTCATGTGCATTATCCGGCACTAAGAAAAATTGTAAGAGATACCTGTGATGAGTTTAGTATTAGATATCACGAATTCCCTACTGTTTTAAAAGCTTTCAGGTCACACCTAAGTTATTTAAGAACAATTGGTAGGGCTTAGACCTGAGCTAAAACCCTTATAAACACTGTGTTTCGATTCACATTGTGAAAATGTGGATAATTTCTAAATTTATTTTTGAAAAGAAGTTAGCAAAAGTGAAGAATATTACATTTCTTAGAGGTATGAAATAGACCGCTTTTCCTTTAGGAATAGGCTATACATAAAAAACTAAATATTAAAACTTAAATTTAAAACCATGAACAAAGCAGAATTAATTGACGCAATCGCGGCAGAAACACACATGACAAAAGCAGATTCAGGTCGTGCTTTAGATGCATTCTTAAATGCAACTACAAAATCTTTGAAAAAAGGTGAGAAATTAACTTTAGTTGGTTTCGGTACTTTTTCAGTTACTAAAAGACCAGCTAGAATGGGACGTAATCCACAAACTGGTAAAGCAATTAAAATTGCTGCTAAGAAAGTTGCTAAATTTAAAGCAGGTGCTACTTTAGCTAAAGTGGTTAACAAGTAATTTTTTAAAAAATTATTTTAAAAAAAGCCTCGAATTTATTCGAGGCTTTTTTTTTATTTCTTTTCGAAAACTAATGAAACAGAATTCATGCAAAACCTTTTGCCTGTTGGCTTTGGGCCATCGTCAAATACATGGCCTAAATGAGCATTGCACCTTCCGCAAACTACTTCTGTACGAATCATGCCATGTGTTTCATCTGTAATATATTGCACACTGCTTTCGGTATAAGTTTCAAAAAAACTAGGCCAGCCACAACCACTTGCAAATTTACTATCCGATTCAAATAATTTATTACCGCAGGCAGCGCAATAATAAAATCCTCTGTCAAAAAAATTATCATACTTTCCGGTGTAGGCTCTTTCGGTTCCTTTTTTTCTAGCAATTTCGAATAATTCAGGGCTTAAGGTTTTTTCCCATTCTTGTTCCGAAACATTTATTTTTTCTTTACTTGTTTTATTAAAATACGGATTGGCGGATGTGGTCATTTTTTTATTAGTTTGTTGTGTTTTTTTTGCTGTGTAATTTGACTTATTTGTTTGTGCCTCACAATTGATGTTCAAGCAAATGGCCAATGCCACAAATGGTATAATTGCTTTCATTTTTAATAATTATATGGTTCTACTAATTTAGACAAATACAATACCTATTTGTTTGCCAAAATTGGATTTCAACTGTTGGGGAAAAGTTATATTGCCTGAGAGGTGTTTTTGTGCTTCAAAAACTTTTATTTGTCACAAAAAATAATATTTTTGTTATAGGCTGATTATCTGTAAATTTATTATCGAAGCCACATTTATCCCTAAAAAAACAACCAATTTGGAACCTACTCAAACTAATGATCCAGAATACTATCACAAGGTGGTAGATTGTCAATATGCTTGTCCTGCTCATACACCAGTTCCAGAGTATATTCGATTAATTGCTGCAGGTAAATATACAGAAGCCTATATGGTTAACTGGGAGTCAAATGTTTTCCCTGGAATTTTAGGAAGAACCTGCGATCGTCCATGTGAACCAGCCTGTAGAAGAGGAAGGATTGAAGAAGAGCCCGTTGCCATTTGTAGATTAAAACGGGTAGCCGCAGACAACAAATCGGATGTTACAGATTTGATGCCTATTATACCTTCGGTAAAAAATGGTAAACGCATTGCCTTAATTGGGGGTGGTCCTGCTTCTTTAACAGTTGCACGAGATTTAGCACCTTTGGGTTATTCAATAGATTTATATGATAATCAAAACAAAGCAGGTGGCATGATGCGTAGTCAAATCCCATCGTTTCGTTTGCCCGATTCGGTTTTAGATGAAGAGGTTGGTTATGTTTTAAATATGGGTATTGAAACACATTTCAATACGTATGTAAATAGTTTAAAAGAAATTACGGATAAAAAATATGATGCGGTTTTTATAGGTACTGGTGCACCCAAAGGAAAAGATCTTTCCGATTTACCTGGAAGAAAAGACGCAAGTGCAAATGTGCATATAGGTATTGAATGGCTTGCCAGTGTTGCATTTGAGCATACCAATAAAATAGGTAAAAAAGTAATCGTGCTAGGTGGTGGAAATACCGCAATGGATTGTTGCCGTACTTCTCGTCGTTTAGGTGGCGATCAAGTGAAAGTTGTGGTAAGAAGTCCATTCTCCGAAATGCGCGCATCGGAATGGGAAAAAGAAGATGCATTACACGAAGATATTCCAATTATTGATTGTCATGTGCCGCAAAGTTTTGTGGTGACAAACGGCAAACTAGTGGGAATGAATTTCGATAAAGTACATGCGGTTTACGATGATAATGGAAAGCGTAAATTAGTGAGCACTAACGAAGCGCCCGTGTTTATTGAAGCAGACGATGTTTTAATTGCCATTGGCCAAGAAAATACTTTCCCTTGGATAGAAAAAGATTTAGGATTGGCATTCGATGAATATGGCATGCCGGTAGTAGATAAAAATACTTTTCAATCAACCAACGAAAAAATATTTTTTGGTGGAGATGCAGCATTGGGTCCTAAAAATGTTATCACTGCAGTTGCACAAGGACATCAAGCAGCCATTTCCATCGATTTATTTTGTAATCAACAATCATTAACAGAAAGACCCAGTCCATATGTAAATTTGGTGAGTCAAAAAATGGGTATTCATGAATGGAGTTACGACAGTGATGTGGTAACAGACAATAGATATATTGTACCACAAGTGAATAAAGAAATTGCACTCAAAGACCGTAAGGTAGAAGTAGAGCTTGGCTTTGATGGCTTACATGGCTACAAAGAAGCCAAGCGTTGTTTAAATTGTGATGTGCAAACCGTGTTTACAGAAAATAAATGTATAGAGTGTGATGCCTGTGTAGATATTTGTCCAACGGCTTGTATTTCTTTTACATTTAATGAAGACGATGAAAATACATTGAGAAATAAACTTCAAGTACCTGCCTTAAATTTAAGTCAAGATTTATTAATCTCGGCACCATTACCTACCCAAAGAGTAATGGTGAAAGATGAAGATGTTTGTTTGCATTGTGGTTTATGTGCAGAGCGTTGTCCAACATCTGCATGGGATATGCAAAAGTTTTTTTATACTACCAGTAAAGCAGGAAATCAATGTCAGTAAATAATTTAATTAATAATTTTGTAGTTCGATTTGCTAATGTAAATGGAACGGGATCTGCTTCTGCCAATTATATGTTTGCAAAAGCAGTTTTTAGGATGGGCATTTTTGCCACGCCTAAAAACATTTTTCCTTCTAATATTCAAGGTTTACCTACTTGGTACGATGTACGAGTGTCTGAAAAGGGCTACCTAGGCCGAAGAGAAGGCGTTGATATGATGGTGTCGGTGAATCCACAAAGTATGGCTAACGACATTAAAAGTGTGAAAACAGGTGGTTATTTTTTATATGATTGCACTAAAGATTTACCAGAAAATTATATCAGAGAAGACATCAATTATATTGGTGTACCCTTAATGGAAATGTGTATTAACGAATATTCGGATCCAAGACAAAGACAATTATTTAAAAACATCATTTATGTAGGGGCACTTGCGGCACTCATGAATATTGAATTTGAAGTATTGGAGCAATTATTTAAAGAGCAATTTGCAGGCAAAGAAAAATTAATTGCTCCCAATGTAAAAGCACTACAATTAGGAATGGATTATATCAAACAACATTATGCATATCCATTACCTATTCGATTAGAGAGAAGAGATTTAATTGGAGATAAAATTTTAATTGATGGCAATTCGGCATGTGGTTTAGGTGCAGTGTATGGAGGCGCAACAGTAGCGGCTTGGTATCCTATCACCCCATCCACCTCTGTGGTTGAAGCCTATTCGGAGTACGCCAATAAATACAGAGTAGATCCTAAAACAGGTAAAAATAACTTTGCAATTGTTCAAGCAGAAGATGAGTTAGCTGCCATTGGAATGGTGATTGGTGCCAATTGGAATGGTGCAAGATCATTTACCGCAACCAGTGGGCCAGGTGTTTCTTTAATGAACGAATTTTTAGGTTTAGCTTATTTTGCGGAGATTCCTACCTTGCTCATTGATGTGCAAAGAAGTGGACCTTCGACAGGTATGCCAACTAGAACACAGCAATCAGATATTATTAGTGCAGCCTATGCATCGCATGGCGATACTAAACAGGTACTGGTCATTCCAAGTACACCCAAAGAATGTTTCGATCTTACTGCCGATTCGCTTGATTTAGCAGAGCATTTGCAAACGCCTATTATCATGCTAACCGATTTAGATTTGGGAATGAATGATCATGTTTCGGAACCATTTGTTTGGGATGATAATAGAAAATACAATAGAGGTAAAGTATTGAATGCCGAAGAATTAGAAAAAATGGGTCGCTTCGGAAGGTATTTAGATGTTGATAATGATGGCGTCACTTATCGAACCTATCCAGGCACACATCCAACCAAAGGATCGTTTTTTACGCGCGGTACTTCTAGAGATGAATACGCTGTATATACCGAAGACAGTGGCGCTTACGTTCAAAATATGGAACGCTTACAATTGAAATGGGAAACCGCAAAAACATTGGTGCCTACACCAATCATGTATCAAGAAAAAAATAAATCTAATATCGGATTTATATTTTTCGGTACTACTTTATTTGCAGCCGAAGAATCGATGGATATGTTAGCCGAAAATAATATCACAATAGATGCTATGCGTTTAAGAGCTTTTCCATTTAATAATCAAGTATCTGATTTTATTGAATCGCACCAAAGCATTGTAGTTATTGAGCAAAATAGAGATGCGCAAATGAGAAGTTTATTGATCAATGAGTTGAATTGTAATCCATCAAAAATTAAATCGATTTTAAATTACGATGGTATGCCAATTACCGCAGACATGATCGTTACTCAATTTCATAATTTATCATTATAAGAATAGTCCAAGCATATTATGACTTATATCAAACCAAAATTTCGTCATCCTTCTTTGCCTAAAAATGATTTAGGTTATACCAAAACAGTTTACGAAGGTTCCCTCTCTACACTTTGTGCGGGTTGTGGCCACGATTCAATCAGTGCGGCTATTGTACAGTCTTGTTACGAATTGGCATTAGAACCACATCGTATTGCCAAACTTTCGGGCATTGGATGTTCTTCTAAAACGCCTGCTTATTTTTTGAGTCAATCGCATGGTTTTAATTCTGTGCATGGTAGAATGCCTTCGGTTGCCACCGGTGCTAGTTTAGCCAATAAAGATTTAATTTATTTTGGTGTTTCGGGCGATGGTGATACCGCGTCTATAGGTATGGGACAATTTGTGCATGTGGTGAGAAGAAATTTAAACATGGTTTATGTTGTCATGAACAATGGATGTTATGGATTAACCAAAGGACAAGATTCGGCAACAGCAGACGAAGGTTCTAAAAGTAAAGCAGGGTCTGTTAATTTATTTAATGCTATTGATTTGCCAAGTTTAGCTTTGGAATTAGGTGCTTCATTTGTAGCGCAAAGTTTTTCAGGCGATAAAGCACAGTTGATACCATTGATTAAAGCGGCCATCAAGCATCCTGGTTTTGCACTCATCAATGTTATTTCGCCCTGTGTTACTTTTAATAATAATCCGGGTTCGACTAAAGCATACGATTATGTAAGAGAACACCTCGATGCAACATCAACGGTAGATTTTATTCCTTTGCAAGAAGAAATTAGCGTAGCCTACGAAGCCGGTTCTACTAAGAATATCGAATTACACGATGGTTCCTCTTTACAATTAAATAAATTAGCAACTAATTGGAATCCCGAAGATAGAATGTCTGCCATGACCGCCATGCAGCAAGCAAAATTAGATGGAGAAATTTTAACAGGCTTAATTTTTATTGAACCCGAAACCACCGATTTGCATGCCATGATAAAAACTTCTGATACACCTTTAAATACAATGGATGAATCGCAGTTGTGTCCAGGATCACAAGCGCTCGAAGCACTCAACGAAGAATTTAGATAAAAAAAATAGCGCTTATTCAGCGCTATTTTTTTTGATAATATTTTGTGGTATTGTAAATAGGATATAAGCATTACCTTCCTTCTTCGTTTAAGATATTAGTATTGCTTTTTATATATTTTAAAATAATGTATAATAAAGACGATAAAACGGCTGCTGTAATGAAGAACCCATTGTAGGTTGTTTTATGTTGCACGTAATTTCCAGCAATATTAAATAAAGCAAAAATTAAGAAAGTAGCTGCTAATCCGTTCTTCTCTTTTTTAATTACTTTTTTCCAACTGAAAGGTAAATTTGGTTTTACAAATTTGGTAAAACTTGGAATAAATGCAGGTGTTTTAGCTGCCCAATCGGTATATAGTGCGCCGAATTTTTTTCTTAAAAATTGTTCTTCTGCAAACATAATGCGTTCGTAATATACCCAGTAGAAAAATCCAAAAGCAATATTGAACCACCAATTTTGTGTTAACAAAGCAGGCCCTAACCACATAAAGAAATTTCCTAAATATAAAGGATGACGAAGGATAGAATAAATACCCGTTGTATTCACCGTATCTGCAACTTGCTCCGTTACATTTCTACCCGAAGTATTGTTTGGCGTATGCCCAACGGTATAGCTTCTAATATATAAGCCTAATAAGCTAATAGCTAAACAGAAATATTCAAAGTAGCTCACCGCTTCAGCTGTTTGAAAACAGTTTAAAGTGGGGTTTAATTGCGATTGAATATAAAAGTATATCGCAATAATTAATATAATAATCGGAAGGCTTCCTCTGTATCTAAATAGCCAAATACCTTGTGATTCAAATTCTTCTTGTAATGCCATAGCGGTTAAGGTTATGTTTTATATGATTATATAAGCTCGCACAAAATAGGGATATTTTTTTAATTATAATAGCAGAAATGGCCCTTTCGTGCCAATCTAAATCAAAAAAAGCCATTGATGGGATCAATGGCTTTTTTTGTATAATGATTTTTTAAAATTTATGCTTTATTAATTTGATCAATTATACTTTGGATTTGTTCTGCAACGGCTGCTTTTTCCGCATCCAACTTGTTATTCATATCAGATTTTGCATGACTAATATCTCTACTCAATTTAGTTTGTACATGATGCATTTCATCATGAATTTTCTTGTTTATTACATCTTCTTGTGCGGCTACAATAGCTTTTATAGCGTTGATTTTGCTATTCATTACCACAAAAATTACAATTGCTAATATAAGCGCTAAACCTATACCAGCATAGGCGTAGGTGAATTGCTCATCTGCAACTTCTAGTTTCTTTAATTTTGCTTCTGTATCTACTCTAAATTCTTCAATAGAAGTTTGCGTTAGTTTTAATGAATCATTGGTAGTTGCAATTTTAAAATTCGCAGAGTTTAAAATTTCTTCTACGCTGGTCATTTTATTATTCAATTCTTGAATAGCTTCAAATCTTCCTTCTATTTCAGCCCTTAAACTATTGGTTGCTTTTTTTGCAGCATTAGCAGCGTTTTCTACACCTGCAAATCTATCTTCAAAATCTTTTTTCAATAAATAGGGCGAAGGAAGTTTTTGAACAGATTTTCCTGCAGCTGTAGTTGTAGTTGCTGTTGCTGGACCTGCTGCAACTGTTGTTGTAGTTGTTGCAGGTTTTGGAGCTGGTTTAGTTGCTGGACTTGAACTGCCAAGTGGTTTTGATTGAAATTGAGCAAAGCCATTGTTTACAACAATGCTAAGGCATACAACCAAGATGAGAGATAATAATCTTTTCATGACAATGATTTTTGTTTCTACTAATTTAATAAAAAAATATGATTTTGTATATATTTAAAAATATGTATAATAAACTAATAATCAAGTACTTATATGTGATTATTAAGCGATAAAATCATTGATAAGTCTTGAAATGCCTATCAATGCTGATAAAAAAGGACCTTAATATTGAATAAGGTCCTTTTTTGAATTATTTTTTGCTATCTCTTTTTGCTTTTTTATCTGCACGTTTTTCTTTTAAAGATTTAGCAGGTTCTTTTTTTGCTTCTTTGGTGGGTGATTTTTCTTTAGCCATGATTTCTGTTGTTTATATAAGACAAGGTAAGTATTATTTTTTAATAGCTGTTTACAAAGTAGATATTATATTTGCAGCAGCTGAATTTGCACAATTTCTTGCAGATTCGATACTTTCTGCTCTGGCCAAGCAAACACCCATTCTTCTTTCGCCGTCTACATTTGGTTTGCCAAATAGTCTAATTTGCGTGTTTGGATTTTCGAGCGCTTTTTCGATGCCCGAAAAACTAACTTTATTGGAATTTCCTTTTACTAGAATTACACTAGAAGCAGATGGCCCATGTTGCACAATATTGGGAATGGGTAGGTCTAAAATTGCACGCACATGCAAGGCAAATTCAGAAAGGTCTTGCGAAATCATGGTCACCATTCCAGTGTCATGTGGTCGGGGTGATAATTCTGAAAAATAAACTTCATCTCCTTTGACAAAAAATTCTACGCCAAATAAACCTTTACCTCCCAAAGCATTTACCACTTTGCTGGCAATGTCCTGTGCTGCCTTTAAAGCATTTTTCGACATAGGATGTGGTTGCCATGATTCTTGGTAATCGCCATGTTCTTGGCGGTGCCCTATAGGTGCACAAAAAGAAATGCCCGCTTGATGTTTAATGGTGAGTAAAGTAATTTCATAATCAAAATCGACAAAGCCCTCAATAATTAGGCGTCCTTTTCCAGACCTTCCACCTTGTTGTGCGTATTCCCAAGAGGCTAACACATCTTCTTGTTTTTTTATTACACTTTGTCCTTTTCCTGAGGAACTCATGATTGGCTTAATAACACAGGGTATCCCAATCTTAGCAACAGCGATTTCAAATTCTTCGAATGTTCCTGCAAATTCAAAAGGAGAAGTTTTTACATTTAATTCAAATGCAGCAAGAGATCGAATGCCTTCTCTATTCATGGTTAACCAAGTGGCCTTTGCTGTTGGAATAACCGTAAAGCCTTCGGCCTCTAATGCAATTAAAGTGCCGGTAGCTATGGCTTCTACTTCGGGCACTATATAATCTGGCTTTTCTTTGCGAATAATAGTGGCTAATGCTTCACCATCTAACATCGAAACTACATAGGAACGATGTGCGACTTGCATTGCAGGAGCGTTTGCGTAGCGGTCTACTGCAATTACTTCTACGCCTAATCGTTGAAATTCGATTGCTACTTCTTTGCCTAATTCGCCCGAACCCAACAACATCGCTTTTTTGGCGGTGTTGCTAAGTGGTGTTCCAATAGTAATTGTTTTTTCCATACGGAAAAGTAAGCATATTTTTTATGCGTACAAAAAAAATCATTTAGCTAATGAACGTGTATAATTAATAATGCTCCATAACTCGTCTTGGTCCGTAATTTTCTTTAATATTGACCCAATTAATTAAAGTATTTAAGTACATTTATGCTTTATTCGTTTTATAGAATTAATTTGATTTATATAAAAAAGGCAAAATGGAAAGATGCATAGCAATTCCATTTCAACTAATCATTACAATCTCACAATACCTTTATTTATAGATAAGTCCTATCGAGCAAATTTGATTATTAGAAATCACCAGGGGTATTAATAATATGAATTACAAAAAATGGATTTTAGTATTAATCACTAACTTATTAATTGTTGCATTGTTAGGTTTTTTGATGCGATACAAAATTGCTTTTTCTTTCCCATATCTTGAGCAAAAACATTTACAACATGCACATTCACATTTTGCTTTTGCCGCCTGGATTAGCCAAGCATTATATCTTATGTTGATTTATTTTCTAGATCAACATATTCAGCTAAATTGGAAAAAATACAATTTAATTCTAATTGCAAATACGGTTTTTTCTGTTGGAATGATGATATCTTTTATATTATATGGGTATCATATTTCATCAAATACATTTTCTTTCCTTATTGTTTTAACCGCTGTGTTGTTCAGCTTTTTTTTTATAAAAGACACTTTAAAGTTTAAAGAACAAGCTTTTGTTAAGCACTGGTTTTATGCGGCATTGTTTTTTAATTTCATTTCAAATTTCGGAACATTTTATATAGCTTATTTAATGATAAGCAAATCGTACCAACAAGATGTTCATCTAGCAAGTGTTTATTTTTATTTGCATTTTCAATATAATGGCTGGTTTATCTTTTCTTGTTTTGGTTTGATGTGCTATCAGTTATTAAAAAATATGCAAATAAAAAATTCGATGGCAATTTTCTGGGTGTTTTTCTTATCAACTTTCCCTAGTTATTTTTTATCAATTTTATGGTTTAAAATCCCTTTATCACTATATATAATAGTAGTCTTATCATCTTTGTTGCAGCTACTAACATGGGTCTATTTATTGCTTCAGATTTCAACACATAAAAAGAAGTTTGTATTATCAACCGATAAGAATTTTTCAAGAATTGTTTGGGTAATTTTATTTTCGTTTACACTCAAATTAATTTTTCAATTGGTTTCAACCGTTCCATTTATTAGTCACATAGCCTATAGCTTAAGATCAATTGTTATTGCTTATTTGCACTTGGTTTTATTAGTAATTATCTCCATGTTCATACTTCACTATTTATTTAGATATATTCTGCTCAAATCAATCTCTAAGTACATTTATTATTTTCTAATTATTATCATCATAAATGAGATTTTGTTAGGCATTCAGGGCTTTGCAGGCATGTTTACGATAAGCATTCTAAACATCCAGTATTATCTATTTTTCATTAGTATTTTCATTGTATTAAGCGTAATCTCTATTTTTAGGCATATCCAAACTTTATGATTAAAGTCATAAAATACTATTGTTTCAAGTAGTAATTTTAATTAAACAATTAAATAATTAAACATTATGGAAACAATACTTAAATCTATTATCATTTCAGGAATTGTATTAAGTACCGCATGTGGTGGCAACAGTACATCTGAAAATACGAGCAATACAAGTGCCACTGAAACTCCTGCACAAACTGGTCAATCAGGTGTACAAGATGATGTTTCTAATCCAAATGTAGTACAAGTTGCTATTGGTAGTAAAGATCATACAACGCTAGTTGCAGCAGTTAAAGCTGGTGAATTAGTTGATGCATTAAGCAACGCTGGTCCATTTACTGTATTTGCTCCAACAAATGCTGCGTTCAATGCATTGCCTACCGGAACGGTTGAATCGCTATTAACTCCAGAAAAGAAAGATGCGCTTATTGATATTTTACAATACCATGTATCTGTTGGGGTTTATAAATTAGAAAATATTCAAGATGGCCAATCTATTGGGCAAGTAAATGGTGGTAATGTAATAGTTACTAAAAAAGGGGAAGACTATTTTGTGAATGGTAAAGCTAAAATATTAGGTACTGTTATTGCTTCTAATGGCATTATTTATGTAATAGACCAAGTGTTAATTCCAGGGCAATAAATTTATTGCTAATAAAATTTATCGTAATAAGTAAAAAAGCATGGCGTATTAACGCTATGCTTTTTTTTATTTAAGTTAATCGGTATCACGTTCGTAATACTAAATTATTCCGCTAATTTCTTCTTGAATTTAATGATCTTTCTTGTTGAATTTTCTTAGTGAAATCATAAAAGGGATAATCATCCATAAAAATAAAAGTGAGGAGGAAAAGAATATTCCCCAACCGGTGCCAAATGTTTGTTTGAATACTGCTCCTGTAAACCCAAGCATAGCGGATAGGTCTAGTTGCAGTAGGATTACTATTCTTGATAAATCTATTGGGTTTAAAGCAGCTATTATGGCAATCCAATTTTCCATTGGATAATCTGCTAGTTGAAATAATAGAAACATAATTAGGCCATCAAATAATAAAGAGAAGAAAAGCCAAATTAAAATTGACATTCCAATCCCTTTAGCTTTGTCTCTAGCTATGATAGAGCATAAGAATGCTAAGGAAGTAAATATTACCGATATAATACAACCCATAACAATTAGAATAATGCCTATTAAGTTTGGACTGTAAAGTAATATTGGAATTCCAGCGCCAATTATAAATGAAATAATAAGTGATGTGTTTAGCCCTAAATATAAGCTAATCCAAATTTTATTTCTTTTGATAGGCTGACTAATTAAAAGCTCTATAAATTCTGAGCTATTATAAATATATATAGTGGAAAATATGATTGCTACTAGCGGAACATTAAGTAGTATTAAATTTAACAAACTTAACAACCCTTTAGCTTCATTATCTTCTAGGCTAAACATACTAAATGACATGATCGCTAACAGAAGTGTATAGAATAGAATTATTTTATTTCTTAATATATCTAGCATTACAAATTTAATGATTCTATTCATATGAGTTGTGCTTTAAGAATAGTTGAAATAGCTTTAGATAATTTTTCTTCTCCAGTTTTGTTTTTAAGTTCTTCTACTGTTTGGTGTATCAGTAATTCACCATCTTGCATGAATACAATTTCTGAAACGAGTTCTTCTAAATCGCTCAATAGGTGAGAGGTTATTAAAATTAATTTGCCCTTAGATTTTTCTAATAACATTTTTTCTTTTAATATTTCAGCCGAAATTGGATCAAGCCCTGCAGTTGGTTCGTCTAATATATATACAAGAGGATTGAACATAAAGGCTAATGCGGCACTTACTTTTTGTGTGGTGCCTCCAGAAAGCGTTCGCATTCTTTTGTTTAAAATTTGATCTAATTTATATGCTTTATATAGATCTTCGTCAAATGATAGATGGCCGCCTCTAAGCTCTTTCATCATTTCAACTATTTGCCCAATACTCATATTCTCTGGATACTTGCCTATTTGCGGCATATATCCAATATAATTTCGGTAATCAGTTTCGTTGAAAATAGATTTATTGTTAAATGTAATTTCTCCCGAATCTGGCAGAACCATACCGAGGATACTTTTTATAAGTGTTGTTTTACCACAACTATTTGGACCGATTAAAGCAATGCATTCCGACTGATTAAATTTAGTCGAAATTCCTTTTAGAACTGCTAATTTATTGTATTTTTTTCTTAATTCTATTAGCTCAATCATATAACTACTGAATGCATTCGTGGTTTATTATCAATAAAATTTTCTGGAGTTAAACTAGGTATTATTTTTTCTGATTTGTCTAATAAGCTAACCATAAAACTTCTAAACAATAGCATTAATGAAGAATTAGATTCGACCATAACGGAGAATAAACTTAATGGCCGATAGGGAACGTCTCCAAATTTATCTTTGTCTAAATCGTAGCCTTCATATTTATCCCAATAATTTTCATTAAAGGTGTTAAGCACTAAAGTTCCATTTGTACCGATGTCAAAAGTGTTCCCTAAGAAATTATTCTCTCGAATAATATTATCCATGCAACTTGCTTGAATTTTCATTCCCCACCCATTTTCTTTCAATGTATTATGCTCCACTAATATTCTATTAGTCCCTTCCATGTAAATGCCAGAAGTGTTGTTGTTAAACCTATTGTGAAGAATATAGCTATCTGAAATTTCTTTTAACAACAGCCCATAAGCTGCATCACCCCAATTATTGAGAAAGTAATTATTAAACATTTTTACACGGTGGGTAAACATTACAGATACTCCAGCACCATTATTTTTAAACACATTAGAGATATAGGCATCATCATTCGAAAACATAAAATGAAGACCATAACGAATATTTGCAAAGGAAATATTTCGCCAAATAACAGAATTTGTTACAAATTCGAAATATATACCATCTCTATGCCCATTAATTTTATTGCCTACAATAATAATACTATCACTTTTCCAACAATGAATTCCATTTCCTATTTGTTGTTCTTCAACGCCCTTAGCATGTATTCGATTATGCTCGATTTTACAATGGTTTGCTTGTTGTAAGTAGATCCCAAAAAAATTATCGCGAAGTTCGTTGTTCTTGATAATCACATTATCGCAGTTATAAATTTTTATAGCACCTGGATCATCAAGAGTTGAAAATCCTGAATTCTGAATGATTAAGCCTTGAACTATTACACCACTAGATTTTATACTTAGAATTTCGTATTTATTTTGTCCATCAAGCACTGGCTTGTTTATTCCTAGTAGCGTAATTTTTTTTTGAATAATGATATTTCCTTCTTTATATGTTCCCTCATGAATAACAATGGTGTCTTCATCATGGGCCTCAGACAAGGCTTTTTTTATTTTTTGATGGGAGTATTTAGCCCCTACATGTATATTTTTAGCACAGATAGGCAAGCATATTATTAGCAATAAAATTATAAATACTGGAATGCGCATCATTTTTTTGAAAGTAATTCTTCCCAAGTGATATCTTTTGCAGCGAAATAATTTTTATAAACTATCGCAGAATCTAAATTACTGAATGCCGCAATTCCACCTCCCATAGGACTAGCAATACCATTACCTTGGATGAAAATCAAATTTTCTATGTTTATTAGTGCGTTATTATTTAAGTAATTCGAGGCAAAGTATGTTTTTATTTTAAACGTCTCCGTTTTTTGCTCTTTCACGAAAGAAGTCATGCAGTCAATGTCATCAAATTTGTATGCTTTCCCATGATTTGTTTTTAGTTCACAAGAAAATCTTGGATCAACAATTGTCATTCTACAAAAATCACAGGGGTCTGAGTTGTATTTTACACTTACTGGTTCGTCGTTCGAACAACCAGTTATTCCTCCAAAGCAAATGCTTATTAAGATAAGATTTAAAGCTGTGTTTAATTTTTTACTTTTTCGTTCTAAGTACATTCCAATTAGCATAAATATTCCAGATAAGATAAATAAAACACCTCCAATATCAGGTATTGAGTAGGCACCAAAATTCAATAGTTGTTTAAATCCAATTAATGGTGGTTGATAGGCCATGCCAGGAACTATGATTGCTGCTGCTGGATTTAGATTGTGTCCATAATCATATTCCCATCTCCAAAAATCAACCATAGCGATAATTCCAAATGCTACAAATGCAAAAAATAGGATAGGTAACATTTTTTTACTTTTTGTTAAGGCAATTACAATTGAAAATATGGAAAAGAATAAAATAATATATGGTAAAACAGTAAATTCAATAAAATCGTTTTCGTGTAGGGTTTTCATACCTATGTAATGATTTAAGCCATTAATAATATCAACGGCACCAGCTAATTTATTTGAGTAGATAAGCAAACGCAAGCCTTCAGGATATTGAGGTGCATCTAAATCTATTCTCCAAATTGGAACAAATATCGAAACGAATAAAAATATTGCTGAAAGTATTAAAAGTATTTGAGTAATTTTTTTCATGATAATGAAAATAAAAAAGAGGGAGTATGTTGAATACTCCCTCGGAAAATCTTATTTTACTTTTGAGTTGGAAGTGGTATTTCCTAAACTATATGTTAAGGGAACTAAACTTCTTTTGGGTGAAACTCTTACGTATCCTTGCATTTCTTGATGTAAGGCGCTACAAAAATCTGTACAGTACATTGGGAACATTCCCACTCTATCTGGCGTCCATTTTAGCGTTGAAGTTTCTCCTGGCATAATTAAAAGTTCTGCGTTATTTGCTCCTTTAATTGCAAAACCATGAGGTACATCCCAATCTTGTTCAAGGTTAGTAACATGGAAGTATACTTCATCACCCATTTTAATTCCTTCAATATTATCTGGTGAGAAATGGGAACGAATGGAGGTCATGTATACATGCACTTTATTTCCATCCCTTACAACTTTAGATTCCTTTTCGCCCTTTGCTACATACTTATGTTTGTTATCATCAATTTTAAAAATCTTAGTTTGATTTTTTGAGATCAAATCTGCTGGTACAGCTTGTGCATAATGTGGTTCGCCAATTGTTGGGAAGTCTAATATTAACTGCATCTTATCACCCGAGATATCAAATAATTGTGCACTTTGAGCCAATTCTGGTCCAGTTGGTAAGTAACGATCTTTTGTAATTTTATTATAAGCAATTAAATATTTAGCCGATGGTTTCTTACTATCTCCACCTGGTATACAAATGTGACCTACAGAATAGAAAGTAGATGCTCTATCTAATACTTTTAAATCTTTTATATTCCATTTTACCACTTCCGACGAAACAAAGAAAGAAGTATATGCATTTCCTTTTCCATCAAATTCAGTATGTAATGGACCTAATCCTGGTTTTTTAACTTCTCCATATAAAGCCGCTTCATATTTAATTACTGGAATTCCATCATAGGCTCCATCAAAAGATTTATTAGCGATGGCCGATTGGATTTTATCAAAGCTAAATACTGGAATAATTGCTGCAAGCTTTCCACTACCTACGATAAATTCACCGGTTGGATCTACGTCGCAACCATGCGGTGATTTAGGACATGGAATCATGTAACAAATATCTTTTAATTCTTTAGCATCTAAAACCAATACGGTATTTATAATTTCAGAAGTGGCGGTATGTGTTGATTCATTATAAGTATTATGAGCATACTTAACCGATTCAGTTTTACCCTTACCAGCTTTGATATATTCTTCTGCTTTTTTCCAATTTACCGCCATGATAAAGTCTTTGTCTTTTTGAGATGCATTTACTTCTAATAAAGTATTTGCTTGCTCGGTATTATAACAAGAGAAGAAAAACCATCCATGTGATTTGCCTTTACCCGCGTGACTTAGATCGAAGTTTACCCCAGGGCAACGAATTTGAAATGATAAATTCATTTTACCTGTTACTTTATCTACACCAATGAAGCTTAAATGTCCTTTGAAATTTTCTTTATAAGAATTAATTGGAACATCTCCATTTGAGTTATCTCCTGGTACACTGAATCTTGTTCCTGCAACAACATATTCTGTATTTTCAGTTATGAATGGAGAAGAATGGTTTCCTGCACTATTTGGCAACTCGATTATTTCAGCTGTTCTAAAAGATTTTAAATCAATACGAGCAACTCGAGGTGTGTTATTAGCATTTCCAAATACCCAACGACCATCAATTTCTCCATTTGTTTGAGAAAGTTCTGTATGATGTAAATCGTCCCAAGGCACCATGCCATGTGATGTATTTAACATTGGTTTTGTTTCTTCTGAATAACCCCAACTCTTTTCTGGATCAACAGAAAATACAGGAATAACTCTGAGTAAACGTCCACTAGGAAGGCCATATACACTCATCTGTCCACTAAACCCACCACTTACAAAGTTGTAATAGGTATCATATTTTCCTGGAGCTACATATGTTTTCTCAGCAGCATCGCCCGATACTGCATTGCTTGCATTTTTAGGTTTACAAGCGTTTAATATAACCATTGAACTTATCGCAAGTGCAACAGCTAGGATTGTATTTTTTTTCATATATTCTTTTTATAGATTATTTTACTCCGTCAATTTTTCTCATGAATTCTAGTATGTGTCTAGCCTCATCATCTGTTAATCCTTGATTTGGCATTCTCACTAAACAGATCTCTAATTGAGCCTGTACCTCTGGGTCTTTATTTATCATAGGATCTGGATTAGTGATAAAGTTCATGATCCATTGTGGTTGCCTGCGAATAGTTACCCCATTCCAACCTGGTCCTACTAGCTTTTCATCTGTAGTTTTATGGCATGAAGAACATTTTACGCCATACACTGCTTCTCCGTCGGTTGCCATGGTTTGGTCTAATGTTGCTGACAATGCTACATTTGAAAATTTACCTTCACCACGTTTTGGATCATAATCAGAAACTTCTTTGTTTTCTGTTGACTCGTTGTTTGATTCGTTTTCTGTGGCTTCAGTTTGTTTATTGCTTCCTCCACAAGAAGCAAGTACTAGGCACATCGCTATTAGCGTGAATATTTTTCTCATAATTTGTTATTTTTTTAAATAATTAATAGTCCATCATCCTATTTACATATTACCCATAGAATGAATTTCTCTTATCGAGTATAAAACTACATCTGTAACAATCGTGATGTTATGATATTAATCACCTGCATATATGATTAATATCATGTATGGTTTCAAAAGCTATTTAGTAAAGGGTTTGGAGGGGTTTTAAGCGGAATAGCTGAGCAATCCACTATCCTTTTTTTTGCTAGAAACAAAAAAAGCCTCACAAATGTGAAGCTTTTGTTTGGTAGCCCGTAGGGGATTTTTGTTTTCAACAAAGTTCCCCTTAAACTCAGAAATGGATCAAAGCGTACTGCCTCGCTATGCGCGAGTCAGCGCTCATTTTCGAGCAAATAAAAAAAGCGAGCATTTTTATTTGCTCGCTTCATTTCGCGTTTTCACGCTTTGATCATCTGTAGCCCGTAGGGGAATCGAACCCCTGTTTGAAGAATGAAAATCTCCTGTCCTAACCCCTAGACGAACGGGCCATTTGTTAGAATGGAATGCAAAAATAGACTTTTGAATCAGTCAAACAAAATTTATTTGAAAAAATAAGCCGAATGCCTCAGTTCCACTATTTTACCTCCTCATTCTTTATTTGTATTTTTGAAGCATGAAAAATAGCATAAGGGTTGCAATTAATGGTTTTGGCCGCATTGGCCGCATTACCTTAAGAAGGTTGTTGACAAATCCAAAGGTAACAGTGGTTGCTATCAACGATTTGGCAGATGCCGCAACTTTAGCACATTTGTTAAAATACGACTCTATTCACAGGGGTTTAGCAGCCAAAATAAAGGCCGATGGCAATAATTTATGCATTGATGATCTCATTATACCTTGTTTTGCTTTAAATGACCCATCAATGCTTCCTTGGAAAGATTTATCGGTAGATGTCGTGATAGAGTCTACTGGAAAGTTTTTAACAAGTGAATTAGCCGCCAAACATTTACAAGCAGGAGCGGGCCGCGTATTACTTTCGGCACCAGCAGCAGATAAGCAAATTCCAACTTTAGTATTAGGCGTTAACGACACGCAAATAGATTGGTCTGCAAAAATAATTTCGAATGCCTCTTGCACTACAAATAATGTGGCACCAATGGTGAAAATATTAGACGAGCTGGGTGGCATCGAAGATGGATATATTACCACCGTACATTCTTATACTAGCGATCAAAATTTACATGATGCACCACATCGTGATTTACGCAGGGCAAGAGCTGCCGCGGTATCGATGATACCCACTAGTACAGGAGCAGCAAAAGCCATTACTTCTATCTTCCCGCATTTAACAGGTAAGTTAGGTGGTGCAGGCATTAGGGTTCCCGTGCCAAATGGTTCCTTAACCGATTTTACTTGCATCTTAAAAAAGCAAGTAAGCGTAGCGCAAATCAACGAAGCATTTCTAAATGCATCACAAAATAGTTTAAAAGGAATCATGGAATATACCGCCGATCCTATTGTATCTATTGACATTCAAGAGAACACACATTCTTGCGTATTTGATTCCGAATTAACTTCGGTGGTTGGGCGTTTGGTAAAAGTAGTGGGATGGTACGATAACGAGTGGGCTTATTCTAGTCGCATTGCGGATATAGTAGAACGCATCAGGTTAATCGACTAATTTTTTATTTTTTCAATTTTTATTTATGTCATTTCCAACAATAGATCAATTTAATTTTAATCAAAAGCGCGCATTAATTCGTGTCGACTTTAATGTTCCTTTAAATGAAAATTTCGAAATCACCGATGATACCCGCATGCGTGCTGCTATTCCAACGATTCAGAAAATTTTAAATGATGGCGGATCGATAGTATTAATGTCGCATTTGGGTAGACCAAAAGAAGGACCCACTTCAAAATATTCGCTCCTGCATTTAGTAAAACACTTAGCCGAAATTACCCAATCAAATGTAAAATTCGCAGATGATTGTATTGGAGCAAATGCCAATCAATTAGCAAAAGATTTAAAAGCAGGTGAAATTTTATTATTAGAAAATTTAAGATTTTATAAAGAAGAAGAAAAAGGCGATGTAGCATTTGCTAAAAAATTAGCGGCATTAGGCGATGTGTATGTGAATGATGCATTTGGCACGGCGCATAGAGCACACGCATCTACTACCATAGTTGCGCAATTTTTTCCTGCACATAAAATGTTTGGCTATGTAATGGCTAGCGAACTAGCCAATGCCGAGAAAGTCTTACACGCAGCGGTAAAACCTTACACAGCCATTATGGGTGGTGCAAAAGTTTCGGATAAAATTTTATTAATTGAAAAATTAATTGACCGAGTAGATCATTTAATTATTGGCGGTGGCATGGCTTATACATTTGCCAAAGCACTAGGAGGAAATATAGGCTCTTCCTTAGTAGAAGAAGATAAAATTCCTTTGGCGCTTTCTTTAATTCAACAAGCAAAAGATAAAGGCGTAAATTTATGTTTACCCATAGACTCTATTATTGCAGATGCTTTTAGCAACGATGCAAATATTTCGACGGCTATGAACAATGCCATTCCTGATGGTTGGATGGGCTTAGATATTGGCGAAAAAAGTATTCGTGTAATAGAAGAAATATTAGCGCAATCAAAAACTATTTTATGGAATGGTCCGATGGGTGTTTTTGAAATGAGTAATTTTGAGACAGGCACCAAAGCCGTTGCAATAGCCGTAGTTAAAGCAACACAAGCTGGTGCGTTTTCTTTAATAGGAGGAGGAGACTCTGCAGCAGCGGTTGCCAAATTTAATTTATCGGATCAAGTATCTTATGTATCGACCGGTGGCGGTGCATTGTTAGAATATATGGAAGGAAAAGTATTGCCAGGTGTTGCGGCCATACTTTCCTAATTCCAATTTATTTTTGTTGATCGATGTATTGAATTAATTCCACTACTTTATTAGAGTAGCCCCATTCGTTATCGTACCAAGCCACTAATTTTACAAAATGATCGTTTAACGAAATACCTGCGCCTGCATCAAAAATACAAGTGCGTGCATCTCCTTTAAAATCGTTCGATACCACTGCATCTTCTGTATAACCAATAATGCCTTTGTATTCGTTTTCCGAAGCACGTTTCATTTCTGCTTTGATGGCTTCGTAGCTAGTTCCTTTTTTTAATTTACAAGTTAAATCTACGACCGAAACATCTGGAACTGGAACCCTAAAACTCATGCCCGTTAATTTTCCTTGTAATTCGGGAATCACTAATCCTACTGCTTTTGCAGCACCAGTAGAAGAGGGGATAATGTTTTGAAAAGCACCTCTGCCGCCTCTCCAATCTTTTTGAGAAGGGCCATCAACGGTGCGTTGTGTTGCAGTTACGGCGTGTATGGTAGTCATTAAACCTTCTTCAATTCCAAAAGCATCGTTGATTACTTTTGCAAGTGGCGCTAGGCAATTGGTGGTACAAGATGCATTCGAAACAATATGCATATCGTTGGTATATGTTTTTTCATTTACACCCATTACGAAAGTGGGCGTTTTATCTTTTGCTGGAGCAGAAATAATTACTTTTTTTGCACCTGCCGCTAAATGTTTTCCAGCACTTTCTTGATCTAAAAATAATCCAGTCGACTCAACCACATATTCTGCGCCTATTTCAGCCCATTTTAAATTTGCAGGGTCTTTTTCTGCAGTTACACGAATGGTTTTTCCATTCACTATTAATTGATTATTTATTACTTCAATGGTGCCATTAAATTGTCCATGGGTAGAATCGTATCTTAACATATAAGCCATGTAATCTGCATCTAATAAATCGTTGATACCAACAATTTCAATATTAGGATGTTGAACAGCAGCTCTAAAAACCAATCTGCCAATTCTACCAAAACCATTAATTCCTATTTTCATATGTTCAATAATTTATTAAATAATTATACTAATGTAAGTAATAAGTGTAATAAATACACTAAGTAACTTAAAAAAAGTATTTTTATGCCATTTTTAAGGCTAAATAGCTGTTTTTGAAGCTTATACTTGGTACGAAAAAGCGTTGATATTCATGCCAGCACCGACCGAGGCAAATAAAACCTTTTGGCCAGCCTTTACTTCATGACCCGCTAAATTGCCTTGTAAAACCATATCGTATAAAGTTGGAACCGTTGCGACAGAACTGTTTCCAAGCAATTGAATACTCATGGGCATAATATTTTCTGGCGTGGCTTTATCGTATAGTTTATAGAATCGATTAATTATGGCTTCGTCCATTTTTTCATTTGCTTGATGTAAAAAAACTTTTGCTAATTCATCAATCGAAATATTTGCTTTGTCTAAACAAATCTGCATGGCTTTTGGAACATTGGTTAAAGCAAATTCATAAATTTTTCGACCATCCATTTTAATATAATTATTCTCTGGTAAAAAATCTTTTTGATTAGAACAACCGTAATATAAATAGAAAGCTTCTTGTTCGGTAAATGTTTGAGAAGCTACGCTAAGTATGCCGCGTTTAGTTTCGGATTCTTCGGTTTCTATAATTGCGGCACCTGCACCATCTGCATAAATCATTTGGTCTCTATCGTGCGGATCAACAACCCTAGATAGCGTTTCGGCGCCTATCACCAAAACTCTTTTTGCATCGCCACTGAGTAATGCCTGTCTTGCTACAATTACCCCTTGTATCCAACCAGGGCAGCCTGCTAATAAATCATAAGCATTGCAATTATTGTTTTTAATACCCAATGCATGTTTCACTCTCGAAGCTAAACTGGGTAAAACATCGGACTGTACTTTTTCAAAAGCAACATCACCAAAATTATGTGCGTAAATAATTGTGTCGATACTTTCTTTATCGCATCCTGCATAGGTAATCGCACGCTGCGCAGCAATAAGCGCAAGGTCGGAAGATACTTGATTGGGCTCGGCATATCTTCGTTCTTCAATACCAGTTATGGCATTAAATTTTCGAATAATCGTTTCGTTATCAAGGGATATTTTTTCTCCATTTACTTCATAAAAAGAGGTCTGAAGAAAGTCTTTGTTTTGGACAGTTTGCGTTGGAATATAACTTCCAATACCACTCAAAATTACATTGGTCATGGTGCTATTTTTTAATAAGCCTTTAACCAAATATAAAAATTAGTGTATAGAATACAATAAAAAAGAAATTCCTTTTAATTATTGATGGTTTTCCATAACTCATCTTTTAAGGCTGTAATGCCTTGCTGCGTTACGGAAGAAAAGAATTGAACCGGTATTTTTGGAAGATCTTTCTTGATCTCGTCTATGAGCTCTTGGTCTAATAGATCGGCTTTAGAGATACCCAACATGCGGGGTTTGTCTAATAATTCGGGATTGTATTGTTTTAATTCGTTTAACAATATTTTATATTCTTCGTGAATGTCTTTGCTATCGGCCGGCACTAAAAATAATAAAACACTATTTCTTTCAATATGTCTTAAAAAACGAATACCTAAACCTTTTCCTTGCGAAGCACCTTCGATAATTCCAGGAATATCTGCCATTACAAACGAACGACTTTCTCTGTGCGCTACAATTCCTAAATTAGGCACTAAGGTGGTAAATGGATAATCTGCAATTTCTGGTTTGGCAGCACTCACCGTAGCAAGTAAAGTAGATTTACCTGCATTAGGAAATCCAACCAATCCAACATCTGCTAATAATTTTAATTCTAAAATTTTCCAAGATTCTTGACCGGGTTCGCCAGGTTGCGCATATCTTGGCGTTTGGTTAGTGGGTGTTTTAAAGTGCCAGTTACCTAAGCCACCTCGACCACCTGGTACTAAAATCACTTCTTGACCTTCTTCGGTAATTTCAAAATGTACTTCGCCTGTTTCTGCATCTTTGGCAATGGTACCGAGTGGTACATCTAGTATTTCATCTTTACCACGCTTGCCGCTTCGGCAATCACCTTCGCCATAAGCGCCATTTTCGGCAATAACATGCTTACGGTATTTTAAATGGAGTAAAGTCCAAAATTGACTGTTGCCTCGTAATATAATATGTCCGCCTCTGCCACCGTCACCACCATCTGGTCCACCCATAGCCGTTTTTTTGTCACGGTGTAAACTGAACGATCCAGCACCTCCGGCCCCAGTACGACAACAAATTTTTACGTAGTCAACGAAATTGGAACCTGCCATTTTATATTATTTATTACTGTCTATTGTAAGACAGATTTGCGTGAAAATTTCTGGAATAGAACCAATCCCATTGATTGATTTTAATTTGTTTTGTGTTTCGTAGAACGAAGCAACAGCAGCTGTTTTGCTGTTGTACTCTTCAATTCTTTTTTCAATAATAACAGGATTGGCATCGTCTGCGCGGCCAGAATCTTTGCCTCTTAAAAGTAATCGGCTTTTTAATTCTTCGTCGGAAACGACTAAAGAAATCATCATCGAAATGGCACTATTTTTACTCCCTAACAAGGTATCTAAAGCGGTTGCTTGTGCTACTGTTCTTGGAAATCCATCGAATATAAAACCATTCGCATCTTTGTTGGCATCCAATTTATTGCTGATCATACCAATCACCACCTCATCTGGAACCAATATGCCTTGGTCCATTAGCTTTTTAGCTTCTAAACCCAAAGCGGTGCCCGCTGTGATTTCTGCTCTTAAAATATCGCCTGTTGAAAGGTGTACAAGCGCGTATTTAGCAATTAATTTTTCAGATTGTGTGCCTTTGCCAGCACCTGGAGGGCCAAAAAGTACAATATTTAGCATAAATTCAATTTTAATCTTAGCCTTCAAAGGTAAGAAAAAAAAGGAATCTATAGAAAGTTCACGCTTCCTGTATCTACATTGTAGATCGCACCAACAATTTTAATCGCTCCTGTATTTTCTAAATCTAGAATAATTGGACTTTCGTGTCTAATTCTTTCGATGGTATGAATGACATTATGGGTTGTTACATTGTCTACAAAACGCACATTACTTCCTGTTCTGTTTTCAGTGGTTTCTTTTTCGAGTGCAATGGCTGGTTTTACTTTATTTAACAGGGCCGTTAAATTTCCTAATTCTACATTGTTACATGCACCCACAATGGCGCCGCATTTGTTATGTCCTAATACAATAATAACTTTTGTGCCAACTACTTTAGTCGCAAATTCCATGCTGCCTAAAATATCTTCGTTTAAAATATTTCCCGCAATTCGAATACTAAAAACATCTCCTAAGCCTTGGTCAAAAATTAATTCAGCAGAAGTTCTAGAATCTATGCAACTTAAAATGGTGGCAAATGGAAATTGACCTTGGGCTGTTTCGTTTACTTGTTGTAATAAATTTCGATTAGCTTTTAAATTTTTAACAAAACGACCGTTGCCTTCTTTTAAAATTTCCAAAGCCAAGTCTGGATTTAATTCTAATTGTGTTTCTTTTGAATGTGTTCTCATGTTAGTTTAGGTAAAATTTGTTTGCGTTTAATTTTTCTGGTATATTTTTATCTTCAATAATATTTTTAATATTGATTTCAATTGTTCTTGCAATAGCGGTAACCGCCGTATCAGTTGGTCTGTTTTCAAATGGATCTTGCATGTGTGTCGCCGATTTTTCTAATAAAAAGAATGCGGCAGACAATACCAGTAATAATGGAATTTCAAAAATACTTTCAATATTTTTAAGTGAAATAGAAAGGGTAATGGTAAATAAATAAATCATCAGGTGTAAGAATAAGCGGTAGGTAACGGGGAATACCGTGCTTTTAATTCGCTCTGCTTTCCCCATTGCATCTACTAGTCTTACCAATGTATTATCTAACTGTACTTCTGAAAATTGATTTATTTTTTCCCCATTTTTAAATTTTTTTAAATCTTTATAGTGATGTTGAATAATGGCTAAAGGTTTATTGCTCTGTTTATTTACTTCTTCCATTTCAATTTCGTTTAAATATTTTTTTAAGGTTTGATTGGAGTCTAATCCTCTTAAACTCTCGCCTAATGCATAGCACCAAGCAATTTGACGGTAAGCAATTTTATTGATGTTTTCGTTATCTGGTAAATACTGTTTAAACTGAAGTATTAATGAACGGGAGTCATTCACAATGCTTCCCCAAATTTTTCTGGCTTCCCACCAACGGTCGTAAGATTGGTTGAGTTTAAATGAAATTAAAATAGAAATAGAGGTACCGATAAATGCAGGAATAGTTAAAGGCATTTCTGGAATGTTGTTTTGGAAAACATGGGTGATATAATATACAATAACAGCCATAATCAAAACATAGATTAGCTCAAGCTTTACTTTGTTAAACAAGTATTTTAATGGAATTGCACTATTGATGATCATGTTGCTTTAATATTATTTACAAATATAATAATACTATATTAAATAATAGTATTACTATTGTAAATAATTGTAAAAATATGTGTAATGATATCGTTACTATTTTGGTTATATTTGATAGATTTAAAGAAAAATTAGGCTTTTATGGACTTCCAGCTACGATTTAAGGTTAATGATTATATTTATTTGAGAGACCCAGAAAGCTCTGAAATTGGTAAAGCCATCGTAAAAAGCGCCATTGATTTAATCTATACGCTAGGTTTTGAACATTTTACTTTCAAAAAATTAGCCACAGAAATGGGCACAACCGAAGCAACTATCTATCGTTATTTCGAAAACAAACACCGTTTATTACTCTATATTTTAAATTGGTATTGGTCTTATATGTCTTTCTTGGTTGATTATGAATTAAAAAATATCAAAGAACCAAAGCAGCAATTAAAAGCAGTCATTCATTTATTAACTCATGAGCTACCAGATAGTGCAGGCGATTTAGTCTATAATAAAAAATGGTTGAATCAAATTGTAATTTCTGAAAGCAGTAAAGTTTATTTAGTAAAAGAAGTAAAAGAGATAAATAAAGCAGAAGTTTTTCTGCCTTATAAAGAATTATGCGCTAGCATTGCAGCAATTATTGAGTTGTACAACCCTAAATATAAATACCCTAAATCGCTTACCAGTACTATCATTGAGGCCTCCCATCACGAACAGTTTTTTATTGATTATTTGCCTAGGTTAACCGATGTGCAAGCAAAAAATAAACCCGAATTTGTAGCGAATTTTTTAGAAGACATGTTATTTAAAACATTAGCATAAAAAAAAGGCTTCGATAAATTCGAAGCCTTTTTTGTGATGGAGATATTTTATTTTAATTGTTTTAAAACAGTTGTCTTATCTACATACCCAATTTGATTCCATGTTAGTTGACCAGCTTTATAAACTTGCAAAACGGGTAAAGCATCTATTTTTAATGATTTACAAAGGGCTTGATTGTCGTCTGCGTTGATTCTTACCAAAAAAACATCAGCGCTCATTTCTTTCTCAATTTCTAAAAGGTAAGGTTTCATTTTCTTACAAGGTGCACACCAATCTGTATAAAAATCTACTAAAACAATTTTATCTGATTTGGTGAGTTGCTGAAAATCAGCTACACTCATGCCGGTATTTTGGACCGTGGCCTCGGTTGTTTCTGGAAGGTTTGCACCTCTCCATTTCATTATTCCGCCATTTAGCTCAATTACATTTTTAAACCCAGCTGATCGAAGTTGCGCTGCAGCTGCAGCACTTCTGCCGCCACTTAAACAATATACAAATACGCTAGCCTCTTTATTTAAGCTGCTTACTTGTTTATCGAATTCGTTTCCATTCCAATCAAAGTTAAGGGCATTTATTAAATGTCCTTTTGAAAATTCTTCTGGCGTTCTTACATCTATTAGTTGTGCTTGATTGTTAGCTTTTACAAGTTCATTAAATGCATTGGCATCTACATTTGTTTTGGCATTTTGGCCATTGCTACAGTTAATAAAAAATAATAGCGATAGTGCTAAAATTCCGATGTTTAGTTTTTTCATTTAAGCGATTTTTTTGATTATTTCTTTTAAAGTATGCGCGGGTACCACTCCAGATTGTCTCCATTTAATCTCCCCATTTTTAAAAATCAATAAGGTTGGAACACTCTGAATTTGATACTTACTGGCTGCCGAGGGATTTTTATCGATATCAATTTTAATTACATTAGCAGCATCTTTTATCTCGTTTTTAAAATCAGATAAAATGGGTTTCATCATTTTGCAAGGGCCACACCATTCGGCAAAAAAATCGACCAAAGTAGGGGTGTCGCTATTGATAATTTCGGCGAATGTTTTACTCATTGTTAATGCTGATAAATAATGTTAAAGATAATTAGATTTTACAGAATTAAATTTTATTTCTTAGTGAATACCAAGATCCGCCGTTGTGCACATTTGTATAACCGCTAGAGATTAATAATCTTTTAGCAGCGCCACTTCTTGCACCCGATGCGCAACAGGTAATAATTGCATTTTCTTTGTTTTTAAATTTGCCTAAATTTGCAGCTAATTGATTTACCGGAATATTGGTAGAACCTTTAATGTGTCCTCCGGCATATTCGCCTTTGGTTCTTACATCAATAATTACAGCTCCGTTTTCCATTAATTCTTTATAATTAACAGCTGGGCCAAATCCTAATAATTTTTTTAAAAATTCGATCATATTTATTTAGTTGAAGTGATTTGATTAACCGTTAGCCAAGAGCCTGCATTATGGCAATCAACTCCTTGAGCCGAAAGCATTGCATGCGCTACACTGCTTCTGCCACCAGAAGCGCAACATAAAATTAGAGGTTTGGCTAGATTTTGTAAATCCTCCATTCTGTATCCAATTTCTTGTAATGGAATGTTAACCGACCCATTCACACATCCACCCATAAATTCATCGGGCGTTCTTACGTCTACGATGGTTCCTTCGTTTGCTAAAATTAATTGTTCTATGTTCATATTTATTAAAATTTAATTACTCATTCTTCCAACAATACAACTGCCATAACTTTTCAATTGCATTAATAAACCATTTTTTTCGGTTGCTTCGGGGTATCCGAGTTTGTGCAGTTTATCGATGATTACTTTTCTTTCTATTTGATCATACGTAATATCTATTGCATCGTGATCAACATCCACCTTAACTGCACTAACACCTGCTATTTCACTTAATTCTTTGTTAATTGTAGCAGCACAACCACTACATTTTAAATTTGCGATAATAATTTTTTCGTTTGTCATTTTTCGTTTTTTAAAGAAGTAAAGGCTAAGCCGCCCATTAAGGCACCATATGCTGTACTATTAATTGGACTCGAAGTAATGGCGCAAGTGCCAGTACTACATCCCACAAAATAATAATATAGAAAACCTAATAGGGCACCAAATGCGGCGCCTAAAATGCCTAGTTTATATTTCTTAAGTAAATGCATATAATTCGCTTTGTTGATACAAAGGTAAATATGCTTTAAGCTGAATATTGCAACATTTGTTACAGAAGGGTAATTTTATTTCTACCCAGTTCGATGAGGTTTAAATCTTCCATGTGTTTTAATAACCTAGAAATTACTACCCTAGCCGATCCTAGCTCTATCGCAATTTGTTCGTGGGTAATATGAATGGTTTTTTCACCACTTAATTCGCATTTCTTTTTTAGGAAATCGAGCAATCTTTCATCCAATTTTTTAAAGGCAACATCATTTATTACCGCTAATAATTCTTCGAATTTTTTATGGTATAATCTGAAAATATATTCGGTCCATTCTGGAAATTCTTTGATCATTTCTCTAACCTTATCTACCGGAACAAATAGCACTTCGGCTGCTTCTTCGGCAATGGCTTTTACCTTACTGGTATCATCGTGTAAGCCACCTAAAAAAGACATAATACAACTTTCGCCAGATTTAATATAATATAGTAAAAGTTCTCTGCCATCTTCATCGGTTCGCATCACGCGCATGCTACCGCTAATAACAATTGGAACAGATTTGATATAGGCGTTTTCGTTTAAAATAACATCACCTTCTTTGAAACTTTTCTGCTGACCATATTCAAATAGTTTTGTCAACATTTTTGGAGATGGTTGAAAGTTGTTATTTTCCATTTTTATTCTTTTATAAATTTATTTCTGGTAATAAATTTTTCGGTACTTAAATTAATTAGATACAAACCATTCGGTAGAAAGTCAATCTGGATAGGTGTTTCGGGGTAAGTGGCCACACAGCTAAAAACGTATTTTCCATTGATATCTGTGATACTAATAATTCCATTTTCAAATTCAGTATTAGCTTTAACAATTGCATGATTGATAATTGGATTTGGGTAAATCGCTATTTTATTATTTGAAAAAATGTCGGTACCCATGGCTGTTGATTTTTGATATACCCTTACATAATCTACCAACATCGTATCTGGAAAACTAGTTTGCGCATTTGGGCTACCTGGCCAATTACCACCAATGGCTAAATTTAAAATAAGATAAAATGGCTTATGAAATTCTTCTGTATTATTAATGTTATTGTAGGTATAACCTTCTTTATATTTTACGCCATCTACAAACCATTTGATCATAGTATTGTCCCATTCAATACTATAAACATGAAATTGGCTAGCATCGCATTTTTTGGTACCGCCAAAGCTTTGATGACCATTGTTATCCCAGTGCATAGTTCCATGTATAACGCTATCGGAATTGATGTGTTCCATGATATCTATTTCACCGCATTTTGGCCAACCAATTTGCCAAATATTTTGACCTAACATCCAAAAGGCAGGCCACATTCCTTGTCCGATAGGTACTTTTATATTTGCTTCAATCTTTCCATAAGTACAGCTAAATTGTTGATCAGTGGTTAAACTAGCAGAAGTATAATCTGAACCTTTATAGATTTCTTTTTTACCAATAATTTTAAGTTGTCCATTAGCGACCCAATTATTTTCAGCTCTTTTATTGGCATAATATTGTAGCTCGTTATTTCGAATCTTTCCAACTTCATTAGTCCATTTAGTGCTATCTGGTAAGCCTGTATAATTGAATTCTTCTGCCCATAGCAATTGCCAGTTTTGTGCAAAAGATGGTAAACTCATAAAGATTAATAAGCAGGAAATTAAATGTGTTTTAAATTTCATTTTTTAAATTTAGCTAAATCTTCTTTGGAATGCATTTTGCAAGCGTAATTTAATAATTGCAAAAAAAAAGCCCTTCTGTGAAGAAGAGCTTTAAAGTGCACTTGTAGGGATTCGAACCCCAAACCTTCTCATCCGTAGTGAGATGCTCTATCCAATTGAGCTACAAATGCATTTCCTCCGGTAGGTTAAACCTATCCTTCGGGTTGCAAATATAACCAACCAAATCTAATTTCAAGGAAATTTTTATCAAAAAAGCCTAAAATTTAAGCTATTTGAGCAACACAAGCTTTAATGGCTTCGAAATTTGGCAAATCGCCAGCGCTTTCTAAAACCTCTACATATTGTAAAATTCCGTTTGAATCAATTACAAAAGCAGCTCTTTTAGCCACCCCGTTCATATTCAAAATCCAGTTTTCGTATAAAGCATCGTATGCCTTAGATACTTCTTTGTTGAAGTCTGACAATAAACTGAAGTTGTAGTTTTGCTCTTCTTTGAATTTACCTAAAGTAAATACCGAATCGACTGAAATACCTAATACTACTGCGTTTAAGTCGGTGTAGTAATTTAAGTTATCGCGCATAGTACATAATTGCGTAGTACATACACCGGTAAATGCTTGTGGGAAAAAATGAATGATTACTTTTTTTCCTAAGAAATCTGTTAATGCAACTTCTTCTTTTTCTGAGTTGAATAATTTAAAAGCAGGAGCTGCTTGTCCAATTGTTAAAGCCATAATTTGTATATATTATTTTTTAGTTAAACACTTTTTTCGTCTAATTGTTTTTGAATCAGGGCTAAGCCTTCTTCAAAAGAATGGGGTTGGTAATCTAATTCTTTGATTGCCTTAGCTAATACAAAACCTGTTCTGGGCGGCCTTTTAGCTGCTTGATTTAAGGTGTTAGAAGAAATACTTTTGATATTTTCTTTTGATAGTTGATAGTAATCTGCAATTCGATTCACCAGTTCGAATATGCTCATGTAGTCTTTGCCCGAAACATTGTATGCGCCTTGCGCTTTTTTCATTCCAGCCGAAATACAAGCAGAGGCTAAGTCTTCGGCTAAAGTGGGCATTCTAAATTGATCATCTATAATCGAAATTGCTTCTCCTTTTTCTAAAACAGATTTTGCCCAAAGCACAATGTTATTCCTACTCATTTGAGATGCTACACCATATACAATGATGGTTCTGATAATGCTATAAGAAACGCCAGCTTTCTCAATCAATTTTTCTGCGGCTAATTTTGATTCGCCATAATAACTCAATGGGTTTGGAATAGCCGTTTCGTTGTAGGGCCCATCTTCTCCATCATAAATAAAATCGGTAGACAAATGCACCAAATGAAATGGATTGATTTGGCTAGCCTCTATCAAATGAGCGACTGCATTTACATTTAAATCCCAACAGCCCGTTCTATCCGATTCGCAGGTATCGACATTGGTCATTGCCGCGGTATGAATAACTATATCAGGTTTGGTATTAGCCAATAAAGTTAAGATAGCCGATCGGTCGCAAATATCCATTGGGAAATAAGTATAGCCCGATTGATTAGGGTATCTATCTTCACCTTTAGAAGTATTAATTAATTGAATATCAGGGTTCAGGCGTATTTGGTCACTTAGTTTTTGACCCAACAATCCGTTACTCCCGGTTACCAAAATTTTTATCATAATGCGAAAGTAATAATTCGTTTTATAAACTTATGAATCTTCTCTATATTCGCATCAGAATTTCTGAACAAATAAAAATCTTCATATGAAAATAACGGTAGTTGGAGCTGGTGCAGTAGGGGCAACCTGTGCAGACAATATAGCTCGTAAAGAATTAGCAAAAGAATTGGTTTTATTAGACATCAAAGAAGGATTTGCCGAAGGTAAAGCCATGGATATGATGCAAACTGCAGCATTGCTTGGTTTCGATACCAATATTATTGGTTGTACCAACGATTATGCAAAAACGGCGGGAACAGATGTTGCGGTTATTACTTCTGGTATTCCTAGAAAACCAGGTATGACGCGCGAAGAATTAATTGGTATCAATGCAGGAATTGTAAAAGGCGTTACCGAAAATATTTTAAAGCATTCTCCAAATGCCATCATTGTGGTTATTTCTAATCCAATGGATACTATGACTTACCTTGCTTTAAAATCGAGCGGTATTCCTAAAAATAGAATTATTGGAATGGGTGGAATTTTAGACAGCGCAAGATTCAAATATTATTTAAGCAAAGAATTAAATTGCTCTTCGAATGATTTACACGGAGTAGTGGTTGGTGGTCATGGTGATACAACTATGATTCCATTAACACGTTTAGCTACTTTAAATGGATTAGCAATTAGTAATTTATTAAGCGAATCCGAATTAGAAAAAATTGCAGCAGATACCATGGTTGGTGGCGCTACCCTTACTGGTTTATTAGGCACTTCGGCTTGGTATGCACCAGGTGCAGCGGGTGCGGCCTTAGTGGAAAGCATTATCCGCGACGAGAAAAAAGTGTTCCCTTGTTGTGTTGCCTTAGATGGCGAATACGGTCAATCAGATATTTGTTTAGGTGTACCAGTAGTGATTGGTAAAAACGGATGGGAAAAAATTATTGATTACAAATTAAACGAAACAGAACAAGCGGCATTTAATAAAAGTGCAGATGCGGTAAGAAATATGAATCAAGTTTTAGTAGAAATGAAATTAGTGTAATTGCATTTTTCTAAAAATTAATCAAAAAAAAATCAGCTAATTTATTAGCTGATTTTTTTTTGATTAAAAATATTTTAATTATACATCGATGCGTGCATACTTTGCATTCTTTTCGATAAATGCTCTTCTTGGTGCCACTTCGTCGCCCATTAACATAGAGAAAGTATGATCACATTCTGCCGCGTTTTCAATGGTAACTTGACGCAGGGTTCTGGTTTCCGGATTCATGGTAGTTGACCATAATTGTTCTGCGTTCATTTCTCCCAAACCTTTGTAGCGTTGTATGTTTACGCTTTCTTCTTTACCTGCACCTTTTAATCTTTGTACTGCTGTATCGCGTTGGTCTTCGGTCCAAGCATATTCTTGATCTTTACCTTTTTTCACTAAATAAAGTGGTGGAGTAGCAATATAAATATATCCGCTTTCAATTAATTCTTTCATGTAACGGAAGAAGAAAGTTAAAATCAAAGTGGTAATGTGAGAACCGTCAATATCCGCATCCGTCATGATGATGATTTTATGATATCTTAATTTAATTACATTTAAAGCTTTGTTATCATCTACCGTACCTACACTTACACCCATTGCCGTAAAAATATTCTTGATCTCGTCGTTTTCGTAGATTTTATATTCCATCGCTTTTTCTACGTTCAAGATTTTACCTTTTAAAGGTAAGATAGCCTGATACGCACGGTTACGGCCTTGTTTAGCCGTACCACCCGCAGAGTCTCCCTCGACTAAATACAATTCGCAAATGGCAGGATCGCTTTCCGAGCAGTCAGATAATTTTCCAGGAAGACCAGTACCGGTTAATACATTTTTTCTTTGTACAAGTTCTCTTGCTTTTCTAGCAGCGTGTCTAGCTGTTGCAGCTAAAATTACTTTTTGAACTATTAACCTAGCTTCTTTTGGATTTTCTTCTAAGTAATTATTTAAAATTTCTCCAACCGCTTGGTCAACTGCACCAATTACTTCGTTGTTTCCTAATTTAGTTTTGGTTTGACCTTCGAATTGTGGTTCTTGAACTTTTACAGAAATAACCGCAGTTAAACCTTCGCGAAAGTCATCGCCACTAATTTCCATTTTTAAATTTTTAAGCATGCCAGATTTTTCTGCATATGCTTTTAAAGTTCTGGTTAAGCCTCTTCTAAAACCGGCAACATGGGTACCACCTTCAATGGTGTTAATGTTGTTTACATAAGAATGCACGTTTTCGGTATAGGTGCTATTGTATTGCATGGCTAATTCTACCGGAATACCAGCCTTTGTGCCATCTAAATAGATTGGCTCTGGAATGATGGGTTCTCTTGTGCCGTCTAGATACTTCACAAACTCTTTTAGACCGCCTTCAGAGTGAAAGTGTTCTACCGGGAATGTTCCGTCTTCGTTTGTTTCTCTTTCGTCTGTAAGTGACAATTTGATGCCTTTATTTAAATAGGCTAATTCTCTTAAACGAGCCGCAAGGGTATCAAATTTATATTCTGTAGAGATATTGAAAATCTCTGCATCTGGTTTAAAGGTAATGGTGGTTCCTCTTAAATTAGAGGCGCCCACTTCTTTTACTGGGTATAATGGTTTTCCTTGCGAATATTCTTGTACAAAGAGTTTACCATCTCTGTGAACTTCTGCTTTTAAAGCAATGGATAGCGCATTTACGCAACTCACACCCACACCATGTAAACCACCAGAAACTTTGTATGTGTCTTTATCGAATTTACCACCGGCATGCAAAACGGTCATTACTACTTCTAGCGCTGATCTTTTCTCTTTATGGTGCATGTCTGTAGGAATACCACGGCCATTGTCAATTACGCGAATAGAATTATCTTTTAGAATGGCTACTTGAATGTCTGAACAATGTCCGGCAAGTGCTTCGTCAATGGAGTTATCTACTACTTCATAAACAAGGTGATGGAGGCCTTTAATGCCGATATCACCAATATACATGGCAGGTCTTTTTCGAACGGCTTCTAGGCCTTCTAATACCTGAATATTATCTGCTGAATAATTTGATCTGTCTTCTTTTTCTACGCTCATAATTTCATTTTTTCAATAGTTTCAAAGATACCTTTTTTTGCCCGCAAATGGGAATGAATTTTGTCGATAAATCGAACTTTTTTTCAACATTTTGTGAAGTATTTAATTACCTTTGACGCTGGAAATTTTGATGTTTTGATTAATGGCTAAAAATCCTTTAAAATGCCCTATTTGAAAGGGTTTTTCCTGTTTCTAAATTTTAAAAAAAAAGTATAAATGAAAGTATCAGCAAACAAAGTAGTGTCTTTGACCTATGAATTAAAAATTGAAGATGGCACAGAGATGCTAATGGTAGAAAAAGTAACACCAGAAACCCTGTTTGTTTACTTACATGGAATGGGTGGTTTGCCACCTAAATTTGAGGAGTCAATTGACAACCTTGCTATAGGAGAAGCATTTAGCTTTAAATTGAGCAAAGAAGAATCTGGTTATGGCGAAATTGACGAAACAGCTATTGTAGATTTACCCAAAGATATCTTTGTGGTAGATGGTAAATTTGATGACGAAATGATTGTGTCGGGTCATTTTATTCCAATGACAGATAACGAAGGCAATAAAATGCAAGGCTTAGTGTTAGAGGTTGGCGAAGCAACTATTAAAATGGACTTCAATCACCCATTAGCGGGTCGTGACTTGTTTTTCGATGGTTTGATTCATGATGTAAGAGAAGCAACAGCAGAAGAAATGGATCATGGACATGTGCATGGCGAAGGAGGACACCAACATTAATTATGAAAAATTTATCAGTTTACTTAAACATTGTTTTAATTATTGCAGTTGTTGTTTTATATATTTTAAGATGGCAAGATCAAGCTAATCAAAACACATCTCCTGCATTAAGTTCGACAAATGCAGCAACAACAGTATATGTAAATGGTGATTCTTTATTGAATAATTACGATTATTTTATTGATGCCAAAAAAGATTTTGAAGCCAAAACCAAACAGGTAGAAAACGTTATTATGGCTAAGCGTGGCGTATTAGAAAAAGAAATTGGTGCCTATCAGCAAAGTGCCGCAGGCATGAGTACAGAGCAGCGTGCTAGTGTCGAAGAATCTTTGATGAAAAAGCAAGAATCGTTTAAGCAATACAGCGAAAATGCAAGTGCAAGTTTACAAGAAGAACAAGCTAAATTTAACGAAGCATTATTTGATAAAGTAGCGGCTTACCTTAAAGAATTTAGTAAAGATAAAAAATATAAAATCGTGATGAACTATGCAAAAGGTACTGGTATTTTATTTGCAAATGATAGTTTAGACATTACGCAAGATGTTTTAAAAGGTTTAAATAAAGCCTATAAAAAATAAAATTTTTAAAAAAATTTTTTAAATGCGATGGAAGCTCTTTCATCGCATTTTTTTTGTCCTTTTTTTTGCGGCAACGAGCTATTTTTTTCCGCAATTCGATCCATTTTTCCCTCCATTCGATCCATTTTTTTCCCGACAACGCGCTTTTCTCCATTTTTCATGTTTTTGGGCATTTATTCGTTTTTAGTATCGCTATAGGCATGTTGAAAACTTTTTAGTGGTAAGATGTGGTAAAAAGTGGTAAGAATATTTAAATTTACTACATCAATCAGCGATAAAATCACCATATGAGTCAGTTTTTAGGAGAATTTGAGTGTAAAGTAGACCCCAAAGGAAGAATCATGCTTCCGGCAGGTTTAAAGAAGCAACTGTCGCCAGCAGCTGAAGGACGCTTTGTGATTAATCGTGGATTCGAGAAATGTTTGGTTTTATATCCTTTGAACGAATGGCAAACCATCAGTGCCGAGGTAAATAAGCTCAACTTATACAATAAGAAAAACAGAGACTTTGCCAGGTACTTTTTTAGAGGGGCCTCGGAATTAATGTTAGACGGTACTAATAGATTGTTATTGCCAAAAGCTTTAACCGAATATGCCGACATAGATAAAGACTTAATCTTATTTGCTTATTCCAACCGAATTGAAGTTTGGTCTAAAGCAAATTACGATAAGCTATTAACCGATGAGCCAGCAGATTTTGCATCACTGGCCGAAGAGGTAATGGGCAAGCCAAAGGAGGGCTTACATGAGTAAGTATCATCAACCAGTCATGTTGTCGGAATGTTTAGATGGCATGAATATAAAAGCAGATGGTATTTATGTAGATGTAACTTTTGGCGGCGGTGGACACAGCCGTGCAATTTTAGCCAAGCTTGGTCCGAATGGAATTTTAATTGGATTCGATCAAGATCCAGATGCTTTGCAAAATGTGATCGACGACGATCGATTTATTTTTATTGATCAAAACTTTCAGTTCTTAAAAAACAATTTACGCTTACATCAAATTGGAAAAGTAGATGGAATTTTAGCCGATTTAGGTGTTTCCTCTCATCAGTTTGATGATGCTGCAAGGGGCTTTTCTATTCGCTTTGACGCAGATTTAGATATGCGTATGGATCAGAGCCGTGCTTTAACAGCAAAAAAAATTATTGCCACTTATACAGAGGCAGATTTGCATAAAATATTTGGCATGTATGGCGAATTACACAATGCAAAAACATTGGCCAATTTAATTGTCAAATCGCGTCAGATCAATGAGATTAACACGGTTGCGCAATTAAAAGATATTGTAAAGCCAATTGCAAAACGAGGAAAAGAAAATCAATATTTCGCGCAAGTATTTCAAGCATTAAGAATTGAAGTAAACCAAGAGCTCGATGTATTAAAAGATTTTTTAATGCAAACAGAAGAAGTATTAAAACCAGAAGGAAGATTAGTGGTCATGTCTTACCATTCTTTAGAAGATAGATTGGTGAAAAATTATATACAAAAAGGAAAATTTTCTGGTTTGTTAGAAAAAGATTTATATGGTAATACTACGGTGCCATTTAGCATGGTGAGCCGCAAAGCCATCATCGCTAGCGAAGCAGAGTTAAGCATCAACAATAGAGCACGCAGTGCAAAATTAAGAATAGCAGCAAAAAACTAAATGAAAAGGCCAAATAGAATAAGAACAAATGATCCAGTTGCAGAAGCGTCTTCGGTAATAGAAGAGGAGCCTGTGATTGAATTAAAAAAACAGGAGCCAGCTGTTTCGCCCATCGACTCTTTATTTTCTTCCGAATTTTTTAGTAAAGAAAATGTGAGTAATGGATTACCATTTATTTTTTTTCTAGCCATGTTGGGCATGTTATACATAGCAAACCATCATTATGCCGAAAAAAGCGTAAGGAATTCGGAAAAAATAAAAAAAGAATTAAAAGAATTGTATTGGGAACACCTCAATACCAGTTCTAATTTAATGACACAAAGTAAACAAACCGAGGTGGCTAAATTAACCGAAGTGTTTGGCTTAAAAGAATCAGTAGTTCCACCAACCAAGCTTGAAGTAAACGAATAATGAACATCAGGAAAAACATAATTTTAAGAGTTTATCTAGCATTTTTCATGCTTGCCATTGTGGCTGTGGGTATACTCGGTAGGGTTTTTCAGCTGCAAAATATTCAAGGAGAAAAGTGGAGAAAATTATCTGATAGCTTAACTACTAAATTGGTTAATGTGCCAGCCATCAGAGGAAATATTTATTCTTCGGATGGAAGTTTGCTTGCCACTTCTTTGCCAGAATACGAATTGCGTTTTGATTTAATGGCAGAAAAAGTAACAGACGAAATCTTCAATAGCAAAGTAGATTCTTTAGCTTATTGTTTAGCAGATTTATTTAAAGATAAAACAGCCGCAGATTATGAACGAAAAATGATTGCAGCGCGTAATCATAAAGAACGATATTATTTATTGAAAAGAAATGTTACTTATTTAGAATTAAAGAAAATCAGAACATTTCCAATTTTTAGATTAGGAAAAAATAAAGGAGGATTACTTTTTATTCAAAAGAATAAAAGAATTCAACCATTTAAATCTTTAGCCCCTCGATTAATAGGTTATAAAATTGATGGCGTGCAACCCGTTGGCTTGGAAGGTGCATTCGATAAAGAGCTTGGCGGTGAACCCGGAAAAAGATTAATGCAAAGAATTTCGGGTGGTGTATGGATGCCATTAAACGAAGAAGATGAAATTGCAGCAAAAAACGGCGTTGATATTATCAGCACTTTAGATGTAAACTACCAAGACGTTGCGCAAAAAGCTTTGAATCAGCAACTCATTAAACATGATGCCCACCATGGCTGTGTGGTATTAATGGAAGTAGCTACAGGCGAAATTAAAGCGATTGCTAATTTAACTCGAATAGAAAAAGGAATTTATAAAGAGACCTATAATTATGCCGTTGGCGAAGCAACCGAACCAGGCTCTACTTTTAAATTGGCTTCTTATCTAGCTGCTTTAGAAGATGGTATGTTTGATACCTCAACAGTAGAGAATACAACCGGTGGAGTTGTTGAATTTAGTGGGCATAAAATTAAAGATTCGCACGAGGGCGGTTACGGTATCATCCCTATGCGTAAAGCCTTTGAGTTGTCTTCGAATGTGGCTATATCTAAACAGATAACGAACGGCTATAATGGAAAGGCTTCACTTTTTATCAATCGATTAAAGGCCTTTGGTCTAGGCGAAGATTTGCCGATTGAAATTGCGGGTTCGCCTAAAACTAGAATTATAGAGCCAAATACTCCTGCATGGAATGACCTTACCATGCCAACTTTATCGATGGGTTATGCTATTTTATTGACTCCATTAAAAACTTTAACACTTTACAATGCAGTTGCCAACAATGGTGTTATGGTTTCTCCAAAATTTGTCCGCGAATTAAGAAGCGGTGGACAATTGGTTAAAGCATACGAGCCAATTATTATCAGAAAGAAAATTGCTTCGGATGCATCGATTGGAAAAATGCGAAAATTAATGGAGGGTGTAGTAAAACAGGGTACTGCAAAAAATTTAAGCACGACTATTTATTCTATTGCAGGTAAAACCGGAACAGCTGTAATAGCCGGTGGTGCTGGGGGTTACGCGAACAAGCGTTATTTGGCTTCGTTTTGTGGTTACTTCCCTGCCGATTTTCCAAAGTATTCTATGATTGTCGTAATTACCGATCCATCTATGTCGGGTTATTATGGAAACGTGGTTGCGGGTCCAATATTTAAAGAGATTGCAGATAAAGTTTACGCAACAAGTTTAACCATGCATAATGATAATGCAAATGCTTTAGCTGTTGCCATTGCACCTACTTACCCAGATGCAAAATCGGGAGATAAAACAAAAACAGTTTTGGCTTATCAAAAAATGGGTATTAAAGCTCCAGCAAATTTCGAAGCAGCTTATGTTAGTATCGATAAAAATGAAAACGGTGTGAGTCTTAGTCCTAAAGCAATGATTGCGGGTTTGGTTCCAAATGTAGTAGGCATGGGCTTGCAAGATGCATTGTACTTAATAGAAAACGAAGGAATGATTGCGATTGTAAATGGTAGTGGAAAGATTACCAATCAATCTATTAATGCAGGAGCAAAAGTAAATAAAGGAAGTCGAATCGTATTAGATTTAAGATAATGAAATTAAGTGCCTTATTAAGTTCTTGTAAAATTTTGGAGTTGGTAGGCAATACCGAGCAAGACATTACGGGCATTTGTTTCGATTCAAGAAAAGTGAGTGCTTCGTCTATGTTCATTGCTACGGTAGGAACAGTGGCAGATGGACACCAATTTATTACCAGCGCAATTGAAAAAGGGGCAAGTGTAATTGTCTGCGAAAAATTACCTAAGAAATTAGATTCAACAGTTACCTATGTTGTAGTAGATAATAGTAGCCGTGCCATGGGATTAATTGCGGCAGCCTATTACCAACATCCTTCTAAAAAATTAAAATTAGTTGGTGTAACGGGTACTAATGGCAAAACAACTGTTGCTACTTTGCTTAGTAATTTATTTCAAGCATTAGGTTATAAAGTAGGTTTGCTATCTACAGTCGAAAATAAAATAAATAATACCGTAATACCCTCTACCCATACTACACCTGATAGTATTACCATTAACGAACTTTTATTAGACATGATTGCTGCTAATTGTGATTATTGTTTTATGGAAGTAAGTTCGCATGCAACGGTTCAAGAACGCATTGCTGGCTTAAGTTTTACAGGCGGTATTTTTACGAATATCTCACACGATCATTTAGATTTCCATCAAACATTTGAAGAATATATCAAAGCAAAAAAATACTTTTTTGATCAATTACCTGCTTCGGCTTTTGCATTAACCAATTCGGATGATAAGCGTGGCGCAGTGATGTTGCAAAACACAAAGGCACATGCTAAAACATATGCCTTGCAGTCGATGGCTACTTTCAAAGCAAAAATAATTGAAAATCAATTTTCAGGTTTGTTTTTAAATATAGATGCCGAAGAAGTTTGGTTTAAAATGGTCGGCAGTTTTAATGCCTATAATTTATTGGCTGTTTATGCTACGGCCATGTTGCTTGATCAAGATAAAACAAGGGTCTTAACTATTTTATCTACGCTAAGTGGTGCCGAAGGAAGATTCGATTATACCATTGCGCCCAATGGAGTTATAGGTATTGTAGATTATGCGCATACACCAGATGCTATTAAAAATGTATTGCAAACCATTGCCAATATTAGAAAAGGCAACGAAACAGTTATCGCTATTGTGGGTTGTGGTGGCGATCGCGATAAAACAAAAAGACCCATCATGGCCGAAGTAGCTTGTAAGCTGAGCGATAAAGTGATTTTAACTTCAGATAATCCTAGAACAGAAGATCCCGCAGCCATTTTAAAAGAAATGGAAGCAGGCGTTCCTATTTCATTAAAGAAAAAAACAATTACCATTCAAGATAGAAAAGAAGCCATTCGTACGGCTTGTCATTTAGCAAAGAGTGGAGATATTATATTATTAGCCGGAAAAGGTCACGAAAAATACCAAGAAATTAATGGGGTAAAATTTCCTTTCGATGACAAAAAAATATTTTCAGAAATAATGGAATCATTAAAATAATAAAACGAGATGCTGTATTATCTTTTTGCTTATTTAGACAAACACTTTGATTTACCTGGGGCAGGATTGTTTCAGTTTATCACCTTTAGAACTACTTTGGCGATCATTGTTTCGCTATTTATTTCTTTATTGATGGGTAAAAGATTGATAGCTTTCTTACATAAAAAACAAGTAGGAGAAACCATTAGAGACTTAGGCTTAGAGGGACAATCGGAGAAAAAAGGTACGCCAACAATGGGTGGCTTAATTATTTTATCGGCTATTATTATCCCTACTTTATTATTTGCCAAATTAACAAATGTATATATTATACTCATGTTAATTACCACTGTGTGGATGGGAACCATTGGTTTTATTGATGATTACATTAAAGTATTTAAAAAGAATAAAGAAGGTTTAGCAGGTAGGTTTAAAATAGTAGGACAAGTTGGATTGGGTTTGATCATAGGCTATACTATGTTTTTTCATCCTTCCATAGTAGTCAAAGAAAAAATTCCTGTATCACAATTGTCATCTGTTAAAACGTCCGAAAACACTAAGCGTACGGCGAGTAGCTATTATGTCGCGCATGCACAAAAGTCTACCAAAACAAATGTTCCTTTTTATAAAAACAACGAATTCGATTACGCTAAATTATTAAAATACTTTGGTCCAGATTATGAGCAATATGCTTTTTGGATTTTTATTCCCATAGTAATTTTAATAATTACAGCCGTGTCTAATGGCGCAAACATTACCGATGGAATAGATGGTCTTGCCACCGGTACTTCCGCTATTATTGGTTTGGCATTAGGCGTACTCGCTTATGTGTCGGGTAATATTGTCTTCGCCAATTATTTGAACATCATGTACATTCCAAATTCTGGCGAATTGGTGGTCTTTGCGGGTGCATTCTTGGGCGCTTGTATTGGATTTTTGTGGTACAATACTTATCCTGCGCAAGTTTTTATGGGAGATACGGGTAGCCTTGCAATAGGCGGTATTATTGCATCCTACGCCATCATGATTCGTAAAGAATTATTAATTCCCGTATTGTGTGGTATCTTCTTAGTAGAAAACCTTTCGGTAATTATTCAAGTAAGTTATTTCAAATACACCAAAAGAAAATATGGAGAAGGCAGAAGGGTTTTTAAAATGTCTCCTTTGCATCATCATTATCAAAAATTAGGTTATAGTGAGCCAAAAATTGTGACCCGTTTTTGGATCATCGGAATATTATTAGCGGTCATTACCATTGTTACTTTAAAATTAAGATAATAGATGAGCAAAAGAATTGTAGTATTAGGTGGAGCAGAGAGTGGAACTGGAGCGGCTGTATTGGCTAAGCTTCAGGGCTTCGATGTGTTCTTGTCTGATATGAGCAATATCGCACCTGCTTTTGTGAATACATTAAATGATTATGGAATTGCATTTGAACAAGGACAACATACGGCCGATTTAATTTGCAATGCCACCGAAATTATAAAGAGTCCTGGCATACCTACTAAGGCGCCAATTATTCAACAAATAATTGCTTTACAAATTCCTATTATTTCGGAAATAGAATTTGCATCGAGGTATACCAATGCAAAAATGATTGCCATTACGGGCACCAATGGTAAAACCACTACCACATTATTAACCTATCATTTATTGAAAAATGCAGGTTTGAATGTAGGCCTAGCAGGCAACATAGGCAATAGTTTTGCCATGCAAGTGGCAACAAAAAAATTCGATTATTATGTATTAGAGTTGAGCAGTTTTATGCTAGACGACATGTTCCACTTTAAAGCAGACATTGCGATATTAACCAATATCACACCCGATCATTTAGATCGATACGATTACCAAATGCAAAAATATGTGAGTTCTAAATTCAGAATTACACAAAACCAAACGGCAAGTGATTATTTTATTTATTGTAAAGATGATGAAGTTATTCAAGCAGCACTTGCCTCTCAACAAATAGATTCGACCATGATACCATTTTCTATAGCAGAAGATTTGGCATATGGTGCCTCTATAAGCAACCAAAATTTAAACATAAAACTAAAACAAAATACATTTACTATGACTATCCAAGAACTTGCGCTACAAGGAAAACACAATCTCTATAACTCAATGGCATCGGGCGTTGCTGCAAAATTGTTAGACATTAGAAATGAAACTTTAAAACAGAGTATGACTGATTTTAAAAATGCGCCACATCGATTAGAGCATGTAGCACGCATTCAAGGAATCGAGTTTATTAACGATAGTAAAGCAACGAATGTGAATGCTACTTGGTATGCATTAGAAAGCATTAGCACACCAATTGTATGGATTGCTGGCGGAGTAGATAAAGGAAACGATTACAGCATGCTTACCCAATTAGTAAAAGATAGGGTGCGCGCCATTGTTTGTTTAGGAACCGACAATAGCAAAATACACGAAGCTTTCGGCAATGTGGTAGATATTATTGTCAATACCGCATCGGCTAAAGAAGCGGCCGAAGTAAGTTATCACTTAGGTAAAAAAGGAGATACCGTTTTATTGTCACCGGCTTGTGCAAGTTTCGATTTGTTTAAGAACTATGAAGATAGGGGACAACAGTTTATAGATGCAGTAAAAGAACTTTAATATTTAAATCAAATGGCTTTAAATTATATATTTAAAAACGCAAAAGGCGACCGCTATATTTGGTTAGTGGTGATATTTCTATCGCTCTTTTCTTTACTTGCAGTTTATAGCTCTACCGGAACACTCGCTTATAAAAAACAAGACGGTAATACCGAATATTATATTTATAAGCATATTACTTTAATGATTGCGGGCCTTTTCTTAATGTATTGGGCGCATAAATTAGATTACCGATACTATTCAAAAATTGCGCAAATTTTGTTGTTTGTTTCTTTTCCAATGTTGGCTTATACTTTAAAGTTCGGTGCAGAAATTAATCAAGCAGCACGATGGATCACCATTCCAATTATTGATCAATCTTTTCAAACCTCCGATTTAGCTAAGCTAGCCATCATCATGTATTTGGCGCGGGAACTATCGCGCCGGCAAGAAAACATCAAAGATTTAAAAAAATCTTTTTTACCAATTATTGGCGCGGTGGTTTTAACCATTGCCTTAATTGCACCAGCCAATTTCTCTACAGCAATAATGCTTTTTGCAACTTGTTGCTTAATTATGTTGATTGGTAGAATTAGTGTGAAGCATATCTTAACAACCCTAGTGGCAGGCGCTCTGATATTATCCATGGTGGTATTTTTTGGGCCAAGAAGAGAAACCTATTTTTCTAGAATAAAGACTTTTACCAGTAACGAAACCGTTGATAAAGATAAAAGTTTTCAATCCGATCAATCTAAAATAGCCATTGCAACGGGTGGCTTATTTGGCAAAGGACCTGGAAACAGTTCACAGAAAAATTATTTACCACATCCTTATTCCGATTTTATTTTTTCTATTATAATCGAAGAATATGGAATGATTGGTGCCTTGATGATCATCATTGCATACCTCGTATTTTTATATCGATCCATCAAAATTGTCACTAAAGCGCCAAAGGCATTTGGCGCATTACTGGCTTGTGGTTTGAGCTTTAGTTTGGTCATACAAGCTTTTGCGAATATGGCCGTGGCCGTAAATTTGATGCCCGTAACCGGTGTGCCTTTGCCATTGGTGAGCATGGGCGGAACTTCTATCTTATTCACCAGTGTGGCATTCGGAATTATTCTGAGTGTGAGCAGAGACATTGAAGAAATGGAGAAAGGAGCGGAACTTGCAACAGCCTAGAATTATTATAAGTGGTGGTGGCACAGGTGGCCACGTATTCCCAGCTATTGCCATTGCCGGTGCTATTCGAGCACAGTATCCCGATGCGCAGTTTTTATTTGTGGGTGCCATTGGTAAAATTGAAATGGAAAAGGTGCCTGCAGCAGGCTACGACATATTAGGATTAGATATCAGGGGCTTACAAAGAAATTTATCTTTAGCTAATTTAAAGTTCCCAATTCGCTTACTCAAAAGTTGTTGGAAAGCACGTCAAATTATCAAAAAATTTAAACCCGATGTAGCGGTTGGTGTTGGAGGTTATGCATCTGGTCCATTGCTCTTTATGGCCGCACAACTTAACATTCCATGTCTAATACAAGAGCAAAATTCGTACCCAGGTATTACCAATAAAATGTTGTCTTCGGCAGCTAAAAAAATCTGTGTGGCTTATGATGGTATGGAAAAATATTTTGACCATTCGAAGCTTTTATTGACCGGTAATCCTGTTCGTTCGCAGATCGTAAAAATGGATGTTAAAAGATCGGATGCCATTGCACATTTTAACTTATCCGAAAATAAAAAAATAGTACTGATAATTGGCGGAAGTTTAGGTGCTCGTACACTCAATACCAGCGTCTTGAAAGACTTGAATTTACTGGTCGCTCAGGATATTCAAGTGATATGGCAAACAGGTAAGTTGTACTATTCCACAATTGTTGAAAATGTAGGGTCGAAATTGCCGTCAGGAGTGAGGATATTTGAGTTTATTAGTAATATGGAGATGGCTTATGCTGCAGCAGATGTAATCATTTCGAGAGCAGGTGCTGGAACCATTTCGGAATTATGTTTATTGGCTAAACCAGTAATACTCGTTCCCTCTCCAAATGTTGCAGAAGATCACCAAACAAAAAATGCCATGGCATTGGTTAAAAAATCTGCTGCTATTTTAATTAGCGATGCAAATGCATCCACAATATTAATAAAAACTTGCATCGATTTATTAAACGATGAAAGTCAAATAAAAAGTTTAGGAAATAATATTTCACAATTAGCCATTACAGATGCGGCAGAAAAAATTGCAACAGAAGTAATTAAATTGATAAAATAATTAAATGAAATTAGCGCATATTAAAAATGTTTATTTAGTTGGCATCGGAGGAATCGGGATGAGTGGACTAGCGCGCTATTTTAAAAATAGAGGTTGTGAAGTTGCGGGTTACGATAAAACAGAAACAATTTTAACTAAAGAATTAATTGCCGAAGAAATTCCAGTTACTTATTTTGATGACAGCGCTTTACTGCCGGATACCTTTTTAGTACATGATCCAAGTACCCTCATTATATACACGCCTGCTATTCCAAAAGACAGCGAAATCTTGAATTATTTTATGGAGCAAGATTTTATGTTGAGGAAAAGAGCGCAAGTATTGGGTATCATCTCAGCAAGTTCTTTTACCATTGGTGTGGCGGGTACGCACGGTAAAACTACTACTTCTACCATTATTGCACATTTGCTCAAACATTCGGGTTATGATTGCTCGGCATTTTTAGGGGGCATCTCTACCAATTATCAAAGCAATATTTTATTTGGAAAAAATAATGTGATGGTAATAGAAGCCGACGAATTTGATCGTTCTTTTTTAACATTACATCCAGATATTGCGATTGTAACTTCGATGGATGCCGATCACTTAGATATTTATGGTGATAAAAATCATATCGAAGAATCTTTTAGATTATATGCAAGTCAAGTGAAAAGAGGTGGAAAATTAATTTTCAAATACAATTTACCAATACAAAAAGATGGCATTACTTACGGTGTAAATTCTACAAGCGCAGATTATACCGCTCACAATATTAGAATTCAAAACGGAAAATATATTTTTGATTTCAAAAACGGCGCCCTCGAATACAAAGACATGTGCTTAGGCTTAGCGGGATTACATAATGTAGAGAATGCTACGGCTGCGATTATTGTGGGCATGTTATTACAAATACCGGAAGAAAAGATTAGAGCCGCATTGGCAACTTTTGCAGGTGTTAAAAGAAGATTTGAATACATCGTGCAAAACGAAAAGATGGTTTACATCGACGACTACGCACATCATCCCGAAGAATTAAGAGCTTGTATCAATTCGGTAAGGCAAATGTATCCAAGCAAAAAATTGACTGTTATATTTCAGCCACACTTATTTTCGAGAACAAAAGATTTTGCACAAGAATTTTCTGAAGTATTGAGTTTAGCAGATCAATTAATTGTAATGGATATTTATCCAGCAAGAGAATTACCCATTGAAGGGGTAGACGCTAATTTAATTTTAAATCAAGTAAGTATTGCTAATAAACAATTAGCATCAAAAGAAAACTTGATGGAGAAATTAGCTAATATGGAAATTGAATTATTATTAACAGTAGGTGCAGGAGATATAGACACGATGGTTAAACCTATTCAAGAATTAGTAGGCTAATGAAAAATATTCCTTGGACAAAAATTGGAATTACGCTCTTATGGGTGCTAGGAATAGCTACCATCGGACTTTCTTTAGCCTTCACGGAAATTAAACAGCAAGATCTTAAGTGTAAGAAAATTACGATCAATGTCAATAAATCAGACGAAAATTATTTCATCAACAAACAAGATATTTCGGCAATCATACAATTTGGTGGCGATTCTTTACTGAATAAATATGTCAACAAGATTAATGTGAAGCGCCTCGAAAAATTAATTGAAGCAAACAAATACATTTCTAAAGCAGAAGTATTTATCGATTTAAATGGTGAACTCTTTGTGAATGTGGAACAACGCAAACCATTGCTTCGCATCTTTACTGCAGATCAGCATAGTTTTTATATAGACGAACATGGATTAAAAATGCCATTGTCTCCAAACTATTCGGCGAAGGTATTGTCTGCAAATGGAAATATCGAAGAAATATACGGTGGTATTTACGATTCTGTAAAGAATCCATTATTGAACGACCTATTTGAATTAACCAAATTCATAAAAGCGAATGAGTTTTGGGATGCACAAATTGAACAAATATTTGTGGAAGAAAACAAAGACATTACCCTAATTCCAAGAGTGGGTAATCAAAAAATTCTTTTCGGTTCAATCGAAAATAGAGATGAAAAATTTGAAAAGTTATTTTTATTCTATACCAAGGCTATGCCAAAGGTAGGATGGGATACTTACAGTATAATTAATTTAAAATTTAAAAATCAAATTGTGGCAACAAGATCTGGAATGAGCATTGTATTACCAAAGCCAATACTAGATACGGTTGTAGCAACAGATAGATTAGATACAACAATTACAGTATTATAATATTTATTGAATAGCATATGGAAAACAACGAGATCGTAGTAGGATTAGACATTGGAACTACTAAAATTTGTGCCATTGTAGGCATGAGAACAGAGCATGGTAAAATTGAAATTCTTGGAATGGGAAAAGCAGAATCTGCAGGAGTTTCGAGAGGCGTTGTAACTAATATTGAAAAAACAATTAAGGGAATTCAACAAGCAATTGAAGAAGCAAGTGTTCAATCGAACTGCGAAATTTCTGAAGTAGTAGTTGGTATTGCAGGGCAACACATTAAAAGTTTGCAACACCGTGGTATCATTACCAGAAATTCTACAGAAGACGAAATATCAAGGGTAGATGTTGATTTATTAATCAAAGACATGTATCGTTTGGCAATGCCTCCTGGAGAGCAAATTATTCATGTTATTCCACAAGAGTTTACGGTAGATAACGAGCAAGGTGTGTTAGATCCAATTGGTATGTCGGGTGTTCGTTTAGAAGCAAATTTTCATGTGATTACTGCACAAATTACCGCAGCAAATAATATTTTAAAATGTGTTTCTAAAGCAAACCTAGATACCACTACTTTAATGTTAGAACCATTGGCATCTGCAGAAGCGGTATTAGGAGAAGAAGAAAAAGAAGCAGGTGTTGTATTAGTTGATATAGGTGGTGGTACCACCGATATTGCTATTTTCTACGAAGGAATTATTAGACATACTGCCGTTATTCCATTTGGTGGAAATGCAGTAACAGAAGATATTAGAGAAGGATGCTCTGTAATGAAAAATACAGCAGAAGCATTGAAAATAAAATTTGGATCTGCATTAGCAGACGAAAACAAAGAAGAAGAAATTATTTCTATTCAAGGATTAAGAGGAAGAGAACCGAAAGAAGTATCTGTTAAAAATTTAGCCTTGGTTATTCAAGCTAGAATGGAAGAAATTTTAGAACAAGTTAAATACGAAATTCAATCTTCTGGATACGAGAAAAAAATTAGAGCAGGTGCAGGAATTGTGATCACGGGTGGTGGTGCGCAATTAAAACACATTACCCAATTAGTAGAATACGTTACGGGTATTGATTCAAGAGTAGGCTATCCTAATGAGCATTTGGCGAAAACAAATACAGATGCTATTAAGAGCCCCATGTACTCAACCAGTATAGGTTTGGTGATTAAAGGATTACAAGATATTGAGTTGAAAAACGTAAAAGCACCATTGCCAAATGCATTGGGTAAAGTTGCACCTAAAGATGATTTAGTCGCTAGAGAAGCTACACAAAGAGGTGGATTTTTAAGTAATATTAAATCAACTTTAGCAGAAGTTTTGATGCCAAATGATGATAAAGATTTCATCAAATAAAAAAATAAATAAATAAAAAGAATTTACAACATAAAACATAACGATATGATATTTGAAATGCTGAAAGACAAATCATCAATTATAAAAGTAATTGGTGTTGGCGGCGGCGGTGGTAATGCAGTAAACCATATGTATAAGCAAGGCATTGCTGGGGTAGACTTTATTATTTGCAATACCGATTCGCAAGCACTAGAATCAAGTCCGATACCAAACAAAGTTCAGTTAGGATCTAGCTTAACCGAAGGTCGTGGTGCGGGCTCTATGCCAGTAGTGGGTATGAACTCTGCAATAGAATCTATCGACGATGTAAAAGACTTATTAGGTTCGCATACTAAAATGGTTTTTATTACGGCTGGAATGGGCGGTGGTACTGGAACAGGCGCAAGTCCAATTATTTGTCAAGCGGCAAAAGAATTGGGTATACTAACAGTAGGTATTGTTACCACACCATTTAATTTTGAAGGTAAACGCAGAAAGCAACAAGCCGACGAAGGTTTGGCTGCATTGAAAGAGCATGTAGATACTTTATTGGTTATCTCTAACGATAAATTACGTCAGATGTATGGCAACTTAACTTTGTCGAGTGCATTTGCAGAAGCAGATAATATTTTAGCAACGGCCGCAAAAGGTATTGCAGAAATTATTACCGTACCTGGTTATATCAACGTTGATTTTGAAGATGTGAAAACAGTTATGCAAAATAGCGGGGTAGCTATTATGGGTTCTGCATCTTCGGAAGGCGAAGGTAGAGCATATAAAGCAGTTCAAGCGGCTTTAAATTCTCCATTATTAAATGATAATGATATTGAGGGTGCACGTTATATTTTATTAAATATTACTTCGGGTTCGCAAGAAGTGTTGATGGATGAAGTGTCAGAAATTACCGATTACATCCAAAATCAAGCGGGATTAACTGCAGATATTATTTGGGGAAATTGTCATGACGAATCTTTAGGAAATAAAATTTCTGTTACACTTATTGCAACAGGATTTCAAACTAAAACA
>CAIKLP010000047.1 GCA_903828245.1 uncultured bacterium
ATGTAAAAACGTATAATTCTAATGGTAAAAAGATTTTACAAGAAGGTAGTGATGGAGAAGAGCTTAAATCTAATGGATATACAATTGATGAAATTGGTTACGATACATATGACGACAACAAAAACCCTACTGGACGTACGGTGTGTGGATTTGTTCAACCGACATCAGACACTCGTACCATCGGGGTTCTGCCTCTCACGTTGGACATTCTTCTCAAGAAGCGGAAAGAGACGCGGAAGATCATGGAGTCTGTAGAAGATGAGGCGCAAAAAGCTGTTTTAAATGGTCTTCAACTTGCTTATAAAGTGGTAGCTAATTCTGTTTATGGTCAAGCTTTAAAAACTTCCAGTGATTCTGTTAATGAAGCTATTGATAGAAATAAAAGTTTAAATGAAACATTAAAAGCAACTTTAAATTCTACCAAATTAAATGCCTTGGAATTTAGTGAGACTGTAGGTAAATTAGCTTTAGCACCGGCATTAAAATTTCCTATAGGAACTGCCAACGCTCTTTTCGATATTTTTAAAGATAAAGATCAAGATAGTAAAAGCACTGGTCAAAAACTTGGTGAAGGTATTTTAAGAGGTATTGGATCGGTATTATCCGGGCCGGGATTAGTTCTTGCCACAGCTATCGTAACTAATACTTTAAAAGAATTAGGTAGATTTACCCTTAGTATTGTTTCAGATTATTCTTCTTTAAATAATAAAACTAAGGAACAAGTAAATGTTCAACAGGCTATTAGTCAGATATTAAGTGATGGAAATAATAAATATGCATCCCGATTATTAGCTGCCAGAAATATCAAAGAAGAAGAATCGGCGATTAGATTAATAATGTTAGAACAAAATAACATTATTGCTAGAAAAAATTCGATGTATGCACAGCCGGTAAGAAATATAGTTAACCAAGGTGGAGATGTGCTGAGAGAAGGGGCATTTAAATTACCTAAAAGAGCGGCAGGCGGATATTTACCTATTCAAGAAGAACAAAATGACATTCAAAGAGGCGTCGGCGGTGCCTCCAGCGCGGCTAGACCAAAAGTAATTCCTAACTTTAATTTCGGCGGCGGAAAACGCGGGACTATAGTTGCTAATACTGACGAATATATTGTTCCTAATTATGGCGGTGGAGAGGGAAGCGCGATATTTAATCCTCAAATGGTAGCGCGGCATGGATTACCTAATGGGGCGCAGAAAATAAATGCAGCGGGCGGATTTGTTCCCAATTTTGCTAGATATTATCATGGAACCTCTAAGGATCAATTATTTGAAAATAAAAATAGAGAGGATTTAAATTTTAGAAAAACACAAAGAGGAGTATTTATAACTACTAATCCAGCTTATGCTAGCGCATATTCTACGGATAATGATTCTATGAATACAATGTCTGCGATTACTGGCAGAAAAAATAGAAATTCTAGAGTTATTCCTATTGAATTAGATGTTAAAAATCCATATATAATGTCTAATGATGAAATTTATGACTATGATAGAGCAAAATCATATATTAAGTTCCAAAGAGAAATTGCTAATAAAGCCCGGCGACTGGGACATGACGCAGTAGATTATGGTCATGGAACTATATCTTATATTGGAGACCCGAAAAATCTAAAACCGTTTTATACGGCTAAAAATGCGTCCACCGGATTTGTTCCTAATTTTGCTGAACTACCAGACAAATCTATTTATCGTCATTATTATAAACAATATAAGAAATTTTTAAAGAAAGGTAGTTTCGAGAGCGACTTAGGTGGATATGGACATTGGGATGGAATGGGTAGATATAATAAATCTACAGTTATGTATCGTGGAACGGGAGGAAATGAAATAGGCGAATTATTGGAGAAAGGGCAATTTCAAAGCCAATGGCAAGACAGTATAGAAAAAACTCCGGCGACTTTTATTTCGGCGGATTTATCTCAAGCGGCACACTACGCAAAAAGAACAGGACGTGATCCATTTGGATTCTTTGAGGATGACGACTTAAAAAATAAAGGTAGTCAATTTATTTACGGATTAAGAAAAAATATTGTTAAGGGGAATTACGGACCCGATGTAGTTAAAACTATGCAGGGAGATACGGCTACTAATGTCGCATTAAGAAATCCAATTAAGTCGAAAGAAGATTTAAGATTACTAATGGCTTATGATCCGGCGGCTAAGAATGTTAAATCGGCATTAAAACCAGTTCCTTACGGTTACTTGAAAGAAGTTTTAGGTGGCGCGGCGGGAGGTTTAATCCCCAATTTTGTTAGAAAATCTAAATATAAATTTCCAAAAATTTCTTCCGCTACGATGGAAGCGAATATAAGTAAAAATTTAAGTAATTTACCACCAGAAGATATAAAATATTTCTCAAGAGCTTATGAAGATTATAGCAATATAAGTGGTGTATTTGCAAAAGCCACTAATTTTAGTAAAGAAGATTTTGTTGATGTAATGTCTGCTCTTTCTCCAGCTAATCCATTGGAAAGAAATGCTCTAGATGCTTTAAGATACAGTCTTTTTGCTAAATCTAAATTATCAACAGGTGTTTCACGCCAATCATTAAATCCAGATGAAATTAGCTCTATTCCTGCCCAAACATATGGAGCAAATAGACGTAAGGCTGCAAAAATTATTACTGGTTCAGAACAATTAACAGGAAATAAAAGAAATTCTTTTTCTAGTAATATAATAAATCCATTTGCAAGTGAAGATGTTACTGTAGATTTTAGAGCACAATCAAGTGCGCTTGGAAGAAAATTTGATGTGAAAAATGCTCCTTCTATGAATAGAGAGCAATATGATAAAGTTTCTCAAGCATTTAGAAATGTTGGTTCTAATTTTGGAATTAGTGGTTTAGGTATTCAAGCTGCCGACTGGATTGGACAGCGCATGAATACAAAAGCTGCTAAAGGACAAGATTTGAATAGAGGAATTATTAAATTTTTATATGAAAATCCAGATAAAATAACATTAGAAAATCTAGATTTTTTATTGTCTGCACCCACTAAAGCTGATGCTAGAAAAGAATATCTTAAAAAAGTTTCTAGCATGGGTATTTCTAAATTAGGTTCAGATAGCTTAATTTCAATACCTAGAATGGGCGATGGATTCGTTCCTAATTTTGCCGACAAATTATTAAGATCAGAAGCCATTGCTAAAATAATGGCAGCTAAAAATCAAATATTTGGGGCTGAATTTACTAAAAGAACTACCGGAGAATCTAGAACTGGGACTTTCAGATTAGCTAGAAACGTAAAAACCGGTAAAGTCGGCGGGTCTTTACCCTATAAGGCCAAAGATCATCAATTAGTTCCTGTTTTTGACATGGGCTTATCCAAGAAAAAAGGAGCCGGGGACGCTTACAGAATGTTACCCTACGAAGGTTTAAATAAATTACATATTGACGGAAAAGAATATGATGTGGTGGATAATATGTCCGGGGGATTTATTCCTAACATGGCCAAAATCAAACATATTCCTTTAAATGAGCGCCGGGAAATATTTGCTAAATTAAGACAAGAAATGGGTGGGGTAAAAAGTTTGG
>CAIKLP010000048.1 GCA_903828245.1 uncultured bacterium
AGATGAAGTTGGTAATTTATGGATGACTACTTATGGAGATGGCGTATGGAAATATGACGGAAAAACGCTAAAAAACATTGAAATTAAAAAGGGAACAGAAAAAGTCTTGCTTATGGCTATCTATCAAGACAATAAAGGAACAATTTGGATAGGCACTGACAATGACGGCGTTTACAAACAAAATGGAGATATATTTGAAAAATTTAAAATAGAAAAATAAAAGCAGCCGCTAACAGCGTGCAAGCGCCATAACCCTGCCGCAGGCGCAACACAGGGTTACGATCGCCTGCACGCAAACCGTTAGCGTTAATTGGTAAAAAAAATAAAACAATATAACTTATGAGCAACCTTGCAAACATTAAACCCACAACTCCATCATTTACCTTTGGCTATTGGAGACCGTGGAAAGAAAATTCAAATGTGATTGACAGTTATTTAGACTATTCAAAAGATGTTTCACTTGTCAAATACGGAGCAGATACTATAGGCAAATATATCAATCAAGCTTCCAGGGAACAAGTTCAAGCGATCAATCAACTCGGGCAGGCAGTTGGCAGGAGTATGAATGTATTATCCAATCAGATGTCGGATGTAAACCAAACACTTGGCTTTCTTAATCGGAACATGGATATTCAAATTGAACAGCAAAAGTTAAGCAATCTTTTGTTGCAGAATATTGCAGAGTTACTTCGTGTGCCTGATAGTGAAAAAGAGAGACAGCATAGCATTGAATTAGGCATTAAATTTTTTGTGAATGCAAAAAAAGATTCCGACTTATATGCAGATTCCTTGGAAGAGCTTTTAAAAGCTGAATCTTTAATGAAGCAAGATTATTTCGTACTACATAGAATTGGATGTATTTATTTATATGTGGAAAAATTCATCAATCCTGATAAAGCATTTGAATACTTCGTCCGTGCCGCAAAATATGCAAGTGTTGAGAGTGACCCTGGTGCAGTAAGATTGGCAAATGCTTTAACCAATAATTTTAATACTGCAAATTCCAATCTTAATAATTCTGAAGAGCAGATAGGCCTTTTAGCGGCAGATTCATATGAAAAAGCAGCATTTGCTGCATATGTTCTTGGTCGTTTCGAAGATGCTGTAAATTATCAAGCAAAAGCACTTAAATTTGATCCAGACCCTCAAAATAGATTCTTGTTGTCTAAATATCAGGTTAGAAATAGCAATATACAAGATGCCATATTTAACCTCAGTGAGTGTATAGACCAATTACCAACTTTAGCAATTGCTGCATTTAAAGAAATTGACCTTATTAATGAACCGGAAGTAATTAAACTAATTACCGAAAAAAATGATGCTATTGATAATAAAATAAAACAACTTACTGGAAAATGGAAAACAGTTGAATCTACAAAAGCAAATGAAGTAATAAATGAATTAACTGAATTATCTCAAAAATCATACGAAATTAAAATTGCAGATTTTAATAAATATGAGAAAGAAGGAAACACAATTAATACAGGTATTACTGAACTCGAGGCAAATATAGATGCCTATATTAACGAAATAAAAAAAACAACCTATTGCACTTTTGATGCTGATAAAATTCAAACAATTATTAAAGAATTAGTGCTTGTAAAAGATTTACCCCTTGAAAAAATGCAAGAAGTTTTTGATAAGTTGAAAAAAGAAACTGATGCTGATATATTAATAATAGGTTCACATTATGGTGGAGGTATAGTTTTTTGGCTCAATGAATCAGGTAATCACGGTTTAGTATGTGCTGATAAAGATTTTGGAGAAGCTATTTGGGGTGGTGATGGATTAATTGGTGCTAATGGTAATGGTATTGCTGATGGATCGGGTATGGCCAATACAAAAAAAATTGTAGAATTAGCAAGTTGGTATATTGAAAAAGTTTGGTTCAACTCTACCAAAACACCAGCCCCAACCGCAGCACGACTATGTTTAGAATCAAATTATAATGGATATAATGATTGGTACTTACCTACCCGAGAAGAGCTGAATTTAATATATCTAAACAAAGATAAGGTTGGCGGTTTTGAACATAGATATTGGAGTTCCACCGAGGATACTAAAACTACGATGAGGGATATATTAGTAGGAACAGGTGCTTTTAGTCAAGAAATTTATGGCCCAGAGTCCTCAGGAAAAACAACCTTAGCCATTCATGGCGAAAGGCGTGCCGCTTGGAAGGGCGATGAATTGAATGTTCGAGCTGTGAGGGCTTTTTAAAATTTATCAATTTAACTATTTTAAATAACCGCGAAGCGGTCGAATTTTTTAGGAATGAGTGCAACGTAGAAAAGAAGGATGTATAAACGATTTTTGAGAGTTTGTAAGAAATAACCAACTAACCGCTAACAGCACCTACAAGAAATTGGCGGTTCATTGGTTAAATGGAGCTTTGTGCTTCGTATCAAGTTCATTGGTGGCAGACAGTTTTGTGCTTCGAAATCGCC
>CAIKLP010000049.1 GCA_903828245.1 uncultured bacterium
ACCTGCAATATTTACTACGCCAAATAAAGAGTCTAATTGTAAGGATAACATACTCGATTGATTCAAAGAAAAATCGTCATCTTCTCGAGGAGATAATCGCCTAATGGCTCTAATTTGCCCTTTCATCTCATTAGCTAACTCGTTTAAAGTAATGTTAGATGCCGCTTTGATGATAATTTTGGGATCGAAATTATCACTCTTTGTATCGACAATATTTCGAGCATAATTGATTGGAATTAAAACAGCATTATCTATGGAACTATTTAAAATATCTTCCCCTTCTTTTTTAAAAACACCTAATACTTTTAAATTCCTTCCACTTATTTTAACCGTTTGACCAACCGGATCTGCGTTTTCAAATAAACCTTTAGCCACCTCAAAGCCTAATAAAACATAGTTCTTACCGCTCCTAGAATCGGCAACAGTAAAATACCTGCCGCGTTCAAAATCCAATACCCTTGTTTGATCAAAATCGTGAGATGCAGCAATTACATTCACATTTTCAACATTCTTGTTTCTATATTTTACTGTTTTATCGTTGATGCTAATTTGAAAAGCGACTGCTTTAATATTTGCTCCTGCTCGCTTTTGGATCTTTTCGAAATCTTGATAAGATGGCGAAGGCCTATTGAAATATTTCCACCATGGGTAATCGCTTCCAAATTCCCAGGGCCATTTTTGAACATAAATGGCATCATTTCCTAGTTTTTGAACGCTTTTATTTAAATTATTTTCTAAAGAATCGACTAAGGTAAAAACCGTTATAATGGTAAAAATACCAATGGAGATACCTAATAATGATAGAAATGTTCTTAATTTATTGACTACCAATGCATTAAGTGCAAATAAGATAGATTCTTTAAAGAGTCTTAGAAATAACATATTGCAAAATTATCATTTAATTTAGCTAAGACGCAGTACTCTTGTAAAAATTTTGATTGATGCATTTCGATTATTCTTCATACTAAAGAAATATATTCTTAAATTCGCGCTCGGCTAATGAAATATCCTTAACAAAGGCATATGGAGCAGAAGGTCAATTGGGACCAATAATTATAAAATAAACACAGATGAAACTATCACAATTCCACTTTAATTTACCAGAAGCCTTAATCGCATCAACACCTTCAAAACAACGTGATGAATCTAGATTAATGGTTTTAGATCGTAAAACAGGTACAATTGAGCATAAATTATTCAAAGATATTTTAGGCTATTTTGATGATGGTGATGTAATGATTTTGAATAATACCAAGGTTTTTCCTGCTAGAATGTATGGCAACAAAGAAAAAACGGGTGCACAAATAGAGGTGTTTTTGTTAAGAGAACTTAACCACGAAATGCGTTTATGGGATGTATTAGTTGATCCTGCTCGTAAAATTAGGGTTGGAAATAAATTATATTTTGGAGAAGATGATTTATTAATCGCCGAGGTGGTAGACAATACTACTTCTAGAGGTAGAACCATTCGTTTCTTATTTGATGGAACCGACGAAGAATTTAGAAAAGCCATTGAAATTTTAGGAGAAACTCCCCTACCAAAATATATCAAAAGAAAAGCAACTGCAGAAGATAAAGAAAGATATCAAACCATTTACGCAAAAGAAGAAGGCGCTGTTGCAGCACCCACTGCAGGTCTACACTTTAGCCGCGAATTATACAAAAGATTAGAATTAAAAGGCATTGATTTTGCAGAAGTAACTTTACATGTTGGCCTTGGAACCTTTAGATCTGTTGAGGTAGAAGACTTAACCAAACACAAAATGGATTCTGAACAATTTATTATTTCAGAAAAAACAGTGAACATGGTGAACAAAGCAAATGAAAAAAAGAAAAGAGTTTGCGCAGTAGGAACCACGAGTATGCGAGCAATCGAATCTTCTGTTTCTGCAGGTAGAATTTTAAAACCAGCTAACGACTGGACCAGTAAATTCATTTTTCCTCCATTTGATTTTAGCATTGCCAATTGTATGGTTACCAATTTCCATACCCCAGAATCTACGCTATTAATGATGGTAGCTGCTTTTGGCGGATACGACTTTGTAATGGAAGCCTATAAAATTGCGGTAAAAGAAAAATATCGTTTCTATAGCTATGGCGATGCCATGTTAATAATATAATATACCTTGAAGAAATTTGCCATCATTGTATCTGGAGGTAATGGTTTGCGTATGCAAACCGATATTCCTAAACAATTTCTGGAAATCAATGGCAAACCTATTTTACTTCATACTTTAGAGAAATTTGCAACTGCAGATCCTAACATGGAAATTATATTGGTGCTCAATGTTGATCACCAAGGTATCTGGAGTAAAATAGTAAGTAAATTTAAAGTAAACATTCCCTATACCTTAGTAAACGGTGGCCTTACCAGGTATCATTCGGTAAAAAATGCATTAAAGAAAATTCCTAAAAATGCGCTGGTAGCCATTCATGATGGAGTTAGACCTTTATTGAGTTCAAGCCTTATTTTAAAAGGATTTGAGCAGGTAACAAAGCACGAAGCAATTGTTACCGCCATTCCGTCTAAAGATTCTATTAGAAGGGTTCAAGATGGGGTGTCTTCGGCTTTAGATAGAGAAGAAATTTATTTGGTTCAAACACCACAAATATTTACCGCTACCATTTTACATAAAGCCTATCAACAAGCTTATCGAAATGAATTTAGTGATGATGCTGCCGTAGTAGAAAGGCTCGGAATTCCAATTCATATATTAATTGGCGAAACACAAAACATCAAAATCACCTATCCAGAAGATATTTTATTAGCAGAAAACATATTGAAACATTCATAAAAAAAGCCCTCGAAAATTCGAGGGCTTTTTTTTAGTATTCGTCTTCGTTAAAAAAGAAGTCGTCTTTTGTTGGATAATCTGGCCAAATTTCCTCAATGTTTTCATAAGGCTCGCCATCATCTTCTAAATCTTGTAAGTTTTCTATAACCTCTACCGGTGCTCCAGAACGAATTGCATAATCAATTAATTCATCTTTGGTTGCTGGCCAAGGCGCATCTTCTAAGTGTGATGCTAATTCTAGTGTCCAATACATATTTTCGTGTTTTAAATAATAATCTTATTTGCGCAAAAGTAAAATAATAATGCTAAAATCAAATAGCTGTTAAAATTTTTCTAAAAAATGTGGAAAAAAAACTAGCATAAATTAGTTAAACTCTTGGTATCCAGAGATATTCATCTGCACCTAAATCTTTAGCTATTTTGCGAGAAAGCACAAATAGGTAGTCTGATAAGCGATTAAGGTATTGAATAACCATTGGATCGACATAAGAAAATTCAGACAATTGTACCGCAATTCTTTCTGCTCGACGACAAACTACACGAGCCAAATGGCAATAAGAAACAATACTATGTCCACCAGGTAAAATAAAGTTTTTTAACTCTGGCAAAGTTTCGTTCATTAAATCCATTTGATCTTCTAATAATTGAATATCTTCTAGATGAAAATCTGGAATTTTCATTTTTGATTTTTCGGGATCAGATGCTAATGAAGACCCTACAGTAAATAACCTGTCTTGAATTTCTTTTAAAACAATTTTGTATTCTTCGCTGATTGCTTGATCACGAATTAATCCAATATGTGAGTTTAATTCATCTACTGTGCCATATGATTCAATTCTGATATGATGCTTTGGAACCCTTACTCCTCCTATTAATGAGGTCTGTCCTAGATCTCCTGTTTTGGTGTATATTTTCATTTTTGCAATTACTGATTTTAATAAATTATCTTGGTTTAATGGTAATGATTTGTTTGTTTTGTTCGTCGGATTCTATAGCACCATCGCGCATTCTTACAATTCGATGTGCATGTTTTGCAATGTCTTCTTCGTGAGTAACCAAAATTATGGTATTCCCTTTCTGATGAATTTCTTCGATCAGTCCCATAATTTCAATGGAAGTTTTAGTGTCTAAATTTCCAGTTGGTTCGTCGGCCAAAATAATAGCTGGATTATTGACCAATGCCCTTGCCACGGCTACTCTTTGGCGTTGCCCACCAGATAATTCGTTTGGCTTATGGTACATCCTATTACCTAAACCCACACTATCTAACACTTCGATTGCTCGAGTGGTTCTCGCTTCTTTTGCAATACCTGCATAAACTAAAGGCAAAGCAACATTTTCTAAAGAACTAGATCTTGGTAATAAATTAAATGTTTGAAAAACAAAACCAATTTCTTTATTTCTAATCTCCGCTAATTCGTTATCATTTAAATTACTAACGTCTGTTCCATTAAGAACATAGGACCCCTTGGTTGGGGTATCTAAGCATCCTAAAATATTCATTAAGGTTGATTTACCTGAACCAGAGGGACCCATTAAGGCCACAAATTCTCCTTTATAAATTTCTAAATCGACACCACGCAAGGCAAAAATTTCTTCA